>CAYOJY010000001.1:0-10435 GCA_964404455.1 uncultured Muribaculaceae bacterium
TATTACCGTTAATAATGCTGCAGTTACTGCTATTATTCCATATATTTTTTTATTATTCATAAACTTTTACCTCTTCTCTATTATAAATAATATCATTTTTTTAGTTTTTTTTCAATACTATTTATTTTTATATTAAATATTGAATTTTTAACGCTTTAATTTAGTTACACTTATTTTTAAGGTTTTCTTAAAAAAGATTGACATTAAAAAAATACAGAAATTAAGGCATTTTAAAACTCTAATTCCTTATAAAACAATAGAAACTAGAGCTTTTATTAAATATATTATTAATTTATATTTATTTTTTCAGCCAAAATTCTGGCAATAATTTTTAATAATTTTAAATCATCTTTACTTGGTATTGTTTCTTTTTTCATTATTATTAATCCCAAGCAATCAATATTGTTTATAATAGGCGTTATAACAAAATTACCAATAATAGAATCAAGCCCAAAATCAATTTTAGATTCACCGGAAGAAATAAAATTTTCTCTATTATCAATATATTTAAGTAAATTATAATCTAATTCTTTATTAATTAAATTTTTATAATCTTCACTTATTGCTATTACTTTTTCCCGATCAGTAACAATTATGGTTTCATTAGATGAACTAAATATTATATCTACTATCTTTTGACTTAAATCTGTTAAATTTTCCATTACTAAATATTTTTGTAAAATTATTTTATTTTCTTCAATAAATATTTCTAAATTTTCACCATCTCTTATACTTAACATTCTTCTAATTTCTTTTGGAATAACAATTCTTCCTAATTCATCTATTTTTCGGGTTACGCCAGTACTTTTCAAAAAATTCACTCCACTTCTTTTTTATTGTGGATTAATTCCTTCTAATTATGCATTTCTAATTCAATAGTTTCTAATAAAGTTACTAAATATTTTATAAAATGTTCTTCTAAATTTTTAAAATATAAAACTATGATTATTTGACCATTAACATATTTAATATTAAACTTGGAATTAATTTGAAAAGCATTCATTAAAAGTTTATCACCTTTAATTTGATTACTTATTTCCTTCGAAATAATAATTTCTATACTTCTTTCTGTATGATGAACTTGAGTTATTTTTAATTTTTTAGATAATGATTCAAACCATTCTTCATACATATAATTTTTAATAGTATCATTGATTTTTCCAAAACGATCTTCTAATTCTTTTTGGACTTTATCAAAAGTTGTTTTAGAATTTACTTTATTAATCATTTGATGAATTTCGATTTTTATTTCGTCTTCTTTGACGTAGTCATCACTTATATGAGTAGCAATATTAATTAAACTGGAAAAATCTTCTTCTTCGCTAGTGATATATTCACCTTTTTGTTTTTTTAGTTCATTCTCCATCATTTTTAAATATAAATTAATTCCAACAGAATCAATAAAACCAGCTTGAGAAGATCCGAATATATCTCCAGCTCCCCGAATAGCTAAATCACGCATAGCAATTTTATAGCCACTTCCAAGTTCGGTAAAATCTTTAATAGCTTGCAATCTTTTTACTGCTGTTTCATTAAGTATTTTATTTTCATTATATAATAAATAAGCATAACCTATTTTATTACTTCTACCCACTCTACCGCGAATTTGATACAATTGAGATAAACCAAATTTATCCGCATCATAAACTAATAAAGTATTAACGTTAGGAATATCGATTCCATTTTCAATAATTGTTGTACAAACTAAAATATCAAATTTATAATTTATAAAATCATTCATAATATTTTCTAAATCATTTTTATTCATTTGACCGTGAGCATAATTTATTTTAGCATCAGGAACTAGTTTTTTAATATAGTCTGTTTTTTTATCAATATCTTCAATTTTATTATACAAGATAAAGATTTGACCATCTCTAGATAATTCTTTATAAATAGCATCTTTAATAATTAATTCATTTTCGGATATTACATAAGTTTGAATAGGATATCTATTAACTGGTGGCGTATCTATCACAGATAAGTCTCTTAAGCCCGATAAAGCCATTTTTAAAGTTCTAGGAATGGGCGTCGCCGATAAAGTTAAAACATTAACGTCATTTTTTAATTGTTTAATTTTTTCTTTATGAGTTACCCCAAAGCGCTGTTCTTCATCTACAATTAGTAATCCTAAGTTTTTTGGGGTAATATCATTACTTAATATTCGATGAGTTCCAAATAAAATATCAATTTTTCCTTCTTTAAAGTTTTTTATTATTTCTTTACTTGTTTTAACTGATATAAAACGATTTAAAAGGCCAATTTCAATTGGCCAGTCTTTAAACCTTTCTAAAGCCAATTTATATTGTTGATTAGATAATATCGTTGTTGGACATAAATACATTACTTGATAATTATTTAATACGGTATTAAACATAGAGCGAAACGCTACTTCAGTTTTACCAAAACCAACATCCCCACACAATAATCGATCCATTGGATAATTTTTATTTAAGTCTATTATAATATCGTCTATTGATTTTTTTTGATCGCGTGTTAAATTATATTGAAAAGAATTTCCAAAGATTTCTTCTTCGGCAAAGTTTTTATATACTGGAGATGTAATTGCTAATCTTTCTTGATAAAGCATAATTAATTCTCTTGATATATCCTGAACTTTCTTTTCAACAAACCTTTTTGTTTTATTCCAATTATCTGAATTTAATCTATTGATTTTAGGTGAAGCCCCATCTTTATCGCTATATTTATAAATAATATTTATTTTTTCCACCGGAACATATATTTTGTCATTCCCGGCATACAAAATTTGAATAAAATCTTTGGCAACGTTATTCTTTTTTAATTTAACAATTCCATTATATATTCCAATACCATGATTTACATGAACAACATAATCCCCTATTTCTAATTGATTATAATTTTTAATTTTTTTACCGAATTTAAATTTACTTTTATATTCTGTTTTAATTCGTTTAGTATTTTCGATATCTTCATCAGCTATTACAACAATTTTTTCTAAAATAAAACCATTATTTATTTTTTTCTTAACAATATTGGCATTTGGAAGTATTTCTTTAATTTTTCGTTTTTGATAATCATTGGCTAAATAAAAATACACCTGATAATTATTTTTTATATAATCATTATAATCAATAACTAATTTATTGAAATCTTCATTATAATTAATTATTTCTTTATTAAAAAATACTAAATCATCTTCTTTATTTTCAATAGTATTAATATATATTTTAAATGATGGCTCTAAAGATTCCAAATCAAACATTAATTTTTCGTTTTTGTTGTTATTTTGCTGATAATAAAAAATATCTTCTAATAATTTATTATAAGAAGCTCTTAATTGGGCGTAATCATAATAAACAACATTTTTATTATTCATATATTCTAAAATGGAATCATGATTATTTGTTTTTATCTCATTAACGGGATTAATTATAATTGTATTAATCTCATTAACCGTTAATTGAGTATTCTCATCATAATATTTTATCGAAACTATTTCATCGCCATCAAACTCAATTCTAATGGGTTTATTTTCATGAATAGGAAAAATATCAATAATCATTCCCCTTAATGCATATTCACCAGTTGATGAAGATAATGCTTCCCGAATATAGCCATAATTATCTAAAGTTTCTAATAATTTTATTCTTTTAACTAATTCTCCTTTACTTAAAATTAATTCTTTTTTTTCTAAAACAGAAGGTAAAAACTTTAAGTATCCCATTAAATTAGTGATGATAATATTATTTCCGGTTTTTAATGTTTTTAAAGTTTCTAATCTCGTATATTTTAATTCGGGTGATTCAGCAATTGATACTGATGTAAAAAAATCATCCATTGGAAATAATAATATTTTATCGGTATAAGTTTGAAGTTGGTTATATATTTTAGTAGCTTCATATAAGGAACTGGTTAAAACTAAAATATCTTCATTTCTTTTTTCAAATAATTTTAGAATGTAAAAAATATTTAACTCTTTTGTTAAACCACTTATTTTTAACCCATCATCATATTTAAAATATTTATCTAAAAATTCCATCATTTATTAACACTTATATTGATTAATAGTTTTTAAAAAGCCCTCTTTAATAAACATATCAATTATTTTATTATAATTATTATTAAAAAGAATATCGGTTTCTTCCTCATTCATTTTTCCTAATACAAAATCAATACTATCTTTTTTTAATTCATTTAATATCCCGATTTTTAAACGAGCGAAAGATTTAGTATTAAGGGCTTCTTCAATAGATTTAATTCCATTATGACCACCTGATGAAGTATCTATTTTTAATTTATAGGTACCCATCATCATATCCAGGTCATCTTGAATAATTAAAATATCTTCAATTTTAATTTTAAAATAATCCATAAATGATTTAACTGATTTTCCTGATAAATTCATATAAGTAACTGGCTTAATAAAAATAACATCATTACCATCAATATTAGTTTTATAATAAAATGCTTGAAATTTTTCTTTCCAAGCCACATTACCTAAATATTTATCAATAACAATAAAACCCACATTATGTCTAGTTTTATGATATTCTTTTCCCGGATTGCCTAAACCTACTATTAATTTCACTTTTCCTCCTCATATTTTAATTAAGACTCCTTAAATATGTTTTGGTAAGTCTTCATTCCCTTTATTTGTTTTATTTTAATTTTTAAACCACTTTTTGAATTCTTTACACATTTAATTAAAGCAATACTAAAATCAAAATCATTCTTAGTATCTATTAATATTATTTCTTTAACACGTATATTATAAATATTCGCTAAGTTAATTATATCATCAACTCGATTAACTCGATGGATTAAATGCAATTTACCATTTGTTTTCAATAAATCACTGGCTATTTTAAAAATATTTTCTAATTTTAAATGAACTTCATGTCTAGCAATTCGAAGCAGCTTATCTTCATTCATTACTTTAGAATCACTTATTTTAAAATATGGTGGATTGCAGCTTATTATATCTACACTTGATTTATCAATGTAAGAAAGAGCATTATTAATATTATCGTTTATAATTTTTATTTTATTATCCAAATTATTATATTCAATTGATTTTTTAGCTAATTCGGCTATTTCTTCCTGGATTTCAAAGCCTATTATTTGCTGATTAATTTTAGTAGATAATATTAAAGGAATAGGTGCATTCCCTGTACAAAAATCAATAATTACTTTATCTTTATTACTAATTTCAATAAATTCTGCTAATAAAAGGGAGTCAAGAGAAAATTTAAAGCCCTTTTCATATTGAAAAATATAACGATTCGCATAATCGAACAAATCATTTTTTACTAAATTCATGGGATTATATTTTCAATCACTTCACCGTTAACATTAACTTTATATTTTCTTTCCAATATATTAATTGAATTAACTGTTCCCATTTGTTTATTAATTTCAATTTTTTCGCCAACATCTGGTAAAAATTGTCTATTTTCTGAATAAATATCATCTTCATATGCCAAACAACATAATAAATGATTACAGCGACCATTTATTTTTGAAGGATTTAAAGCTAGGTTTTGATTTTTAGCCATGCTGATAGAAACTGATTCCATTTGGGTTAAAAACCTAGCACAGCATAATTTTTGACCACAAACGCCCACTCCGCCAACTTCTCTTGCTTTATCCCTAGCGCCTATTTGCCGCAATTCAATTCTCGTTTTATAAATACTAGCTAATTTTTTAGCTAATTCACGAAAATCAATTCGATCATCAGCATAAAAGTTAAAAAGCAACTGACTACGATTAAAAGTATAAGAAGCATTAATTAAAGTCATGGCTAAGTTTAATTCTTTTACTAATTCTTTACATTTTTTTAAAGCCTTATCAGCATCTTTTAAATTATTTAAATATTTATTATAATCTTCTTTGGTTGAGATTCGAATAATATTTTTAAAATTCGTTAATTTATTTATTTTGTTTTCATCATGAACTTCAGCAATGACTTTCCCAAATTGTTCCCCTTTTTCAGTTTCAACTATTACTGTGACATTAATTGGACATTCAAAATCTGACCCAAAATAATAAACTTTGCTTCCGCTATTAAAAGAGACACTATATATTTTCTTTATCATTAATTTCACCCATTTCGATAATAAATCGATCTAAAAATAAATCTAGATTTACATTATAACTTAAAGCATTTAATAGATTTAAAATTATTTCTTTTTTTTGCTTTAAAGCGTTAATTGAATTTAAAGAAATAAAATTAAAATCTGCATATTTATTTTCCCAATTTATTTTTAATGCTTTGGAAAAATATTCACTATATATTTCAAAAATTATATTAAATAAAATTTCAATTGTCTTTATTTCTTTAAATTGATTATTCAATATAATTTTATTATACATAATACCATCATTTTTTTCTACTTCTATTTTAAATAAATATTCTTTTAAAACGTTTAAATATTCTTGATAAGTTGCCTCATCTATTCCAAATTTATCATATTCCGCTAATTCCTTGTAGTTTATAATTAAAATTTGCGCCCGACTTTTTATGGTAGATATTATATTTTCCTTATTATTTGTAATAAAAAATCCGTAACAATTATCAAACGGCTCTTCAATAAATTTTAACATAGTATTAGAAGAAGATGAATTTAATTTTTCTGCCGACTTTATTATATATATATTATTTTTAGTTAAATAAGGCATTGAAGAACATTTTCTTTTTAATTCTATTATCTGTTCTTTCTTAATATTTTTACCGTTTGGTTCCACAATAATTAAATTCGGTATTTCAAAATTATTTATTTGATGACACACAGAACAATTATCACAATAATCATATTTTTTTTCGGGACAAGAAAGTGCTTTTATTAACGGGATTAAATCATTAATGCAAAAATTTTGATTGTTAGTTTCAATCAAATGAACATGAGATAATTTCTGCTTTTGATAAATTGCTATTAATTTTGCTACTTTCTTACTTCCCATAAATCTCCTATTTATTTTATAAAAAATAAAATAATTATTAATGATAATAAGCCTGGCGGACCTAAAAGTGTTGTAATTATAATTGTAAATACATTTATTGGAATAAATAAATTAACATTTGATAAAATTAAATTTAAAGTGTAAATTAAAATAAAAGATAAAATTAAATTTTTGAACAACTTTAATATTGTTTTTTTCATAATCATCACTTAATTAATTATATGAGTTGTCCACGTTTTTATTCAGATATTTTTTTTCGATCCTCTAAAGCCTTATCTAACGTAATTAAATCCAAGTAATCAATTTCTGCTCCCACGGGTAAACCATATGATAAGCGCGAAATGGTTACATTCTTTTTTTCAAATATTTTTTTAATATAGAGGGTTGTGGTTTCCCCTTCAATTGATGATTTTAATGCTAAAATTAATTCCGGATTATCTAATTGTTTTACTCTTTTTAATAATGAGGCAATATTAATATTTTCTGGCGAAATATCATTAATTGGACTAATTAAACCATTTAAAACGTGATAAACCCCATTATAATTACCAGCTTTTTCAAAAGCAAAAACACTTTTATAATCTTCAATAACACATATTGAATTTTTATTTCTTAAATCGTTATTACATATATTACATAACTCATGCTCTGTTAAATGACCACATACCTGACATGCTTTTAATTTTTCTTTAGCGAGTTTTAAAATATTAGCAAAATCAGTAATTTCTTCTTCTTTAAAATCTAATGTGGCTAGAGCTAATCTTTCAGCACTTTTTTCACCTATTCCTGGTAATTTTTTATAAAAACTAATCAATTTTTGCAATAATTCCGGCATACTAGAACAATCCGTTCATTTTAGAATAATTACCCATTTTTGATTCGGTTTCTTTTTCTAATTTACTATGTGCATCATTAAAGGCAATTTTTATCATGTCTTCAAAAACTTCCATATCTTCAGCATCAATTTTAGATGTTTTTAATTTAATACTTTGCAATGTATTATCGCCTTTAAGTACTAAGTCAACCCACTCAGATGTTCCCAAAAATTCCATATTAGCAATTTCTTCTTGCTTTTTAGCAATATCTCTTTGCATTTTTTGAGCTTGAGCCATCATACTTTGTAAATTCATTTTATCCTACCTTTCTTCTATTTTTTCTTTGGAAAAAATATTATCAGCAATGTCATTTAATTCATTACATTCAACTTCAATTTCTTCTATTAAATTATATTTTTCCCCACACTTTATTTTTTTAAGATATTCATTAGTTTCTTTTTTCCAATCGTTTTTTGAAATAAAAACAAAATTTAAAGAAGTATTATTTATTTTATTGAATAAATCAGCTATTTTATTATTCATTTTATTTAATTCATCAATATTATATTTTAATTCTACCATAATTAAAATTATTTTTTTAGACGCTAATACTACTTCTGAATCAAAAATCAATCCTTTAATTTTATTATCCACGTCTTTAATAAACTCTTCCCAACTTTTAGACTGAAGTTTTTTTTCTTCTTTCGTTGCTTCTGCAAAACAGTTGTTTATCCGAATTTCTCTTAAACTTCTTATATCATCCTTTTCATGCTCTTTTTTCCTCAAGTTTTTACTAATTAAATCTTCTTTCGGTTGGGTTTCAAAATTATCTTTTTTTATGTAATTTAACAAAACCACACTTAACATATTGTAAGCATTAACATTAACATTTATTTTATTCATACAATCGGTTAAATCAAAAATCATATTTTTATATTCGCTTATAGCAAATTTGCTTTTGCTATTGTCTAATAAGATATCTCTAACTTTTTTAGCAATTACATCTATCATATTTTTAATAATAAGCTTATAATCAATATTCATTTCATTTAATTCATTAAATTTTTTTATTAATTTAACAGTTTCGTTATTTTCTAATAAATTTAAAATTTCTTCAACATTTTTAGAGGATATATTTCCTACAGAAAGTGTGACATCATTTAAAGTAATTTCTTTTTCATCTTTAGATAATTGATCTAATAAGCTTAAGGCATCTCTAAGCCCTCCATCAGCTAAATAAGCAATTTCATTAATTGCCTCCGACGTTATTTTTATATTTTCCTTCTGGCATATATTAGTTAATTGTTTTTCAATATCTTCGATTTTTATTTTTTTAAAATCAAATCTTTGGCAACGCGATAAAATAGTTATAGGAACACTCTCAATGTTTGTTGTGGCCAAAATAAATATTACATGACTGGGAGGCTCCTCTAACGTTAATAATAAAGCATTAAAGGCACTTTGACTTAACATATGAACTTCATCAATAATATAAACTTTATATTTAAGTAAATTTGGTAACAATTTAATATTATTAATTATTTCTCTTATTTCATTAACTCCATTATTAGAAGCAGCATCAATTTCAATAATATCGTTGTTATCAAAGCCATTTAAACAGTTTATACATTTTTCACAAGCCAAACCAGCTTTTTGATTCAAACAATTTACAGCTCGAGCAAATATCTTAGCACTACTAGTTTTTCCTGTACCTCTAGATCCTGAAAATATATATGCATGTGATATCTTATTATGTTTTATACTGTTTTTTAATATTTTTACAACATTTTCTTGCCCGACTATACTATCAAAAGAATCCGGTCTATATTTTCTGTAAAGTACTTTATATTTCATAATTCCTCCGACCTTTAATTATTATATCATAACCTTTTTATTTTTTTCTTTTATTTACAAAAAAAGCAGAAAACATTTTTTTATATTTATCCTGAAGATCTAAATCAAAACTCATTTCAAATATAGTTTTATTATATTCTTTTTTATTTTCTAACCGTTCAATCAAGTAAATAACTTTTTTTATTCTAGATTGTTTGATTATTTCTTCGCACATTGAACATGGTTTTAATGTAACAAACATCAAACTGTCATCTAATTTCCAAGTTTTTAATTTTTTGTTTGCTTTTAAAATAGCATCAACTTCTGCATGATTTAAAACATTATTATTTTTTTCTCTTTTATTATAACTCTTAGAAATCATTTTATTATCTTTTACAATAACACAACCTACAGGTATTTCTTTCTTTCTAAAGGCCTTTTCTGCTTCCTTTAAAGCTATATCCATCCAATTCATTTTTTCTCCTAAAAAAAGTGCACACAAACAGAGATTGATATGGCTGCTATTTTCCAATCCTGACCAGTTTACAATATGTTTGTTGCACCAATACATTATATCAAATCATGAAAACAAAGTCTAGAAAAACAATTGTGTGATTTACAATTTGTGAAAAACGTTTTGTAAAATAAAACGTTAAATTACAAAAGTAAGAAAAAATAAAAATTATAATAAATACGCAATTTAATTTACACTAATAGCAAATATCGATAATTAATTATTAATGTTTATAACTTATTAATCTTTTTTGATAAAAAACTATAAAAACGTTTGAATTTTATATATCTGTTAGCACTTTTTAAAAATTTGTTACTTTAATGTTTCACGT
>CAYOJY010000001.1:10535-15082 GCA_964404455.1 uncultured Muribaculaceae bacterium
TATTATAATTATTTAAAACTTAAGAATATTAAAATATAATGAATTGTTGATTTCTTAATTTATAAAAATTAATAAATTAATTTAAAATTAGTTTTACTATTAGCAAATTAATTGATTAAAATATAATGTTGCAAATTAATTAAACCAAATTTAATTTATATACAGTTTTTGAAAATTTGTACTCTAATTTTCAAAAACTGTATATAAATTATTTCCCGGGAAATAATTTTGCTATTAGCAAATGTAAATATTTACCAATAATCATTAAAAAAGTAGAAAACCAGCTTTTTTCTTCAATTAAATCTAAATTATTATCTTTTTTATAAAACTACTTTGATAATTGTTAATATCTTTTAAATTATTTAATCTCAAAGTTTTAAACTAAAACGCAATTTACATACATTTTTTGAAAATCTGTAGTTGAATTCTCAAAAACTGTATATAAATTATTTCCCGGGAAATAATTTTGCTATTAGCAAACACAAATATTTACTAATAATTATCAAAAAAGAAGAAAACTAACTTTCTTCTACAATTAAATCTTGATTATCTTCTTCTTTTAATAAAACCGCACTCGATACTTGTTGATTATCTTTTAAATTAATTAATCTTAATCCTTGAGTAACTCTTCCTAAAATAGAAATTTGATTCAAAGGAATGCGAATTGTTACTCCAATATCAGACATTAGCACTAATTCATCTTCTTCTTTTAAAACTTTAACTACAACTAATTCTCCATTTTTATCCGTAATATTTAAAGCTTTTACACCTTTTGAACCTCGTCGAGTTTTTCTAAATTCTTTTACATATGTCTTTTTTCCATATCCTTTTTTGGTTAATAATAATATTAAATCTTCTTCAGTAACGACTTCAACACAAACACATTTTGCTAGATCTAAATTAATTCCTTTAACTCCAGCTGCTGTTCTTCCCATCACTCTAATTTCATTTTCATCAAATTTAACCATTCTACCAGCATCAGATGCTAATAATATTATATCATTGCCCGATGTTTTTCGAACACCAATCAACTCATCAGTTTCTTTTAATTTTATACAAATTTTTCCTGTAGTTCTAATATTATTAAATTCTTCTATTCTTGTTTTTTTAACAATTCCATTTTTAGTTGCAAATAATAAATATTTATTTTCTTCTTCTTTCGGTATTTGAATTATTGAGTTTATTTTTTCCTCTTTTTCAATTTGTAATAAATTTATTACTGGAATACCTTTAGCCTGTCTACTAAATGATGGAATTTCATATCCCTTTAATCTATAAACTTTCCCTTTATTTGTAAAGAATAATAGATAATCATGAGTAGATAAATTAATCAAGTGTTCTACTATATCCTCGTCATTTGTTGTCATACCTTTAATGCCTACGCCACCTCTATTTTGAATTTTAAATTCTTCTGGAAGTGTTCTTTTAATATAACCTTCTTTTGTTAACATAACTATAATATTTTCTTCTAGAATTAGTGATTCGTCTTCAATAAATTCAATGGCAGTCATATCAATTTTTGTTCTGCGTTCATCACTATATTTATTTTTTATTTCAACTAATTCAGTTTTAATAATATTGTACATTATTTCATCTGAAGCTAGTATTTGTTTAAAATGTTCAATTTGCTTAAGTAAATCCGCTAATTCAATTTCAATTTTATTTTTTTCTAAACCGGTTAATCTTCGTAATTTCATTTCCAAGATTGCTTCAGTTTGAATTTCTGTTAAAGAAAATTTAATAATTAAACTTTTTTTAGCTTCTTCATCAGATTTGGCAGATTTAATAATTTTAATAATTTCATCAATATTATCCAAAGCTATTTTTAAACCCTCTAAAATATGCACTCGTTTTTCAGCTTTTTCTAAATCAAATCTTGTTCTTCTAATAATTATTTCTTTTTGATATTCAACATATTTAGAAATTATTTCTTTTAAATTCAAAGTTTTTGGTTGACCTTGATCTAACATTAACAAAATTATTCCAAATGTGGTTTGCAAAGAAGTGTGTTTATATAAATTATTTAAAATTACATTAGCATTAGCGTCTTTTTTTAATGTTATTACAATTTTTAATCCATTTTCTAAATTAGTTTCTTCATGTAAATCGATAATGCCATCAATAATTTTATCGCGAACCAATTCGCCGATTTTTCGTTTTAGGTCTAAAGTATTTACACCATATGGAATTTCAGAAATAATTATTTGAATTTTATTATTACGTTCTTCAATTCTTGCTTTTGCTCTTAAGGTTATAGATCCACGACCAGTTTCATAAGCTTTTTTTATTCCGCTATTCCCTAAAATATAAGCTCCCGTTGGAAAATCAGGTCCTTGAATATAGTTCATTAATTCACTAATAGTAATTTCATTGTTATCAATATAAGCAATACAGCCATCAATTACTTCGCCTAAATTATGAGGAGGAATATTAGTAGCCATTCCAACCGCAATTCCCATAGTTCCGTTGACCAAAATATTTGGATATCTACTTGGTAATATTTCAGGTTCTTCTTCTGTTTCATCAAAATTACTTACAAAATTTACGGTATTTTTATTAATATCCCTGATTAATTCTAAAGAAATTTTAGATAATTTTGCTTCAGTATAACGCATCGCCGCTGCGCCATCGCCATCCATATTACCAAAGTTACCATGACCATCAACAAGCATATAACGATAACTAAAATCTTGAGCCATTCTAACCATTGAATCGTAAATTGATGAATCTCCATGTGGATGATATTTACCCATAACATCCCCAACAATTCTAGCGCACTTTCTATATTGTTTATCAGGAGTATAACCAGAATTATACATCGAATATAAAATTCGACGATGGACTGGTTTTAAACCATCTCTTAAATCAGGTAAGGCTCTAGAGACTATAACGCTCATTGAATATTCTAAAAAAGAATCCTTAACTTCTTTAACTATATTATTTTTTTCTATTTTATCTATTATTTTTTCCATTCTTACCCACCTTTAAAAATCTAAATTTTGAACATATATAGCGTTTTCTTCAATATATCTTCTTCTCGGTTCAACTTCTTCTCCCATTAATTGAGAAAAAATTTCATCTGCACTAATTACATCTTCTACTTTTATTTGCCGTAATATTCTATTTTCTTTTGACATGGTAGTATCTCTTAATTCACTTGGTCCCATTTCACCTAAACCTTTATTTCGACTTATTTCATATTTAGTATTTAAAGGTAAAGTTGATAAATAATTATCTCTTTCTTTTTCATTTAAGACATATTTTATCGTCTTACCATGCACTATTTTAAACAATGGGGGTTGAGCTGCATAGACATATCCTGCTTCCACTATTGGTTTAAAAAATCTATAGAATAAAGTTAGTAAAAGTACTCTAATATGCGCTCCATCAACGTCTGCATCAGTCATAATAATAATTTTATGATATCTTAATTTTGAAATATCAAAGTCATCGCCAATACCTGTTCCAAAAGCAGTAATAATAGTTCTTATTTCCTCATTACTTAAAGCTTTATCCAATCTTGCTTTTTCAACGTTTAAAATTTTTCCTTTTAAAGGTAAAATTGCTTGCGTTAAATAATCTCTTCCGTTTTTTGCAGAACCGCCAGCCGAATCTCCTTCGACTAAGAATAATTCAGAAACACTTGGATCTTTTAATTTACATTCTGTTAATTTACCATAAAAGCTAGATATTTCTAAATCATTTTTTTTCCTTGTTAACTCCCTTGCTTTTTTGGCAGCTAAACGAGCTCGTGAAGCCAATATTATCTTTTCAATTATTAAACGTGCAACATCAGGATTTTCTAATAAAAATCTTTCAAAGCCTGCCGAAAAAATATCACTTGTTATTTTTTTAACTTCAAAATTACCTAATTTGGTTTTAGTTTGTCCTTCAAATTGCGGATCAATTAACTTACAAGATATTATCATTGTAAGTCCTTCACGACAATCATCCCCTGTAAAAGATTCATCATTATCTTTTAAAAATTTATGATTTTTTGCATAATTGTTTATGATTCTAGTTAACGAATTTTTAATACCATCTTCATGAGTTCCGCCTTCATATGTATTAATATTATTTGCAAATGAATAAATTGATTGATTATAACTATCATTATATTGGATTGCCACTTCAACCGTTGTTGAACCTTCTTTTCCTTCAATATAAATTATTTCATCATGTAATGGTTTTTTACTTTTATTTAACAATTCTATGTATTCTACAATCCCGCCGTTGTATAAAAATATTTTCTTTTTGTCTTCTTCTCTTTCGTCTTCTAAAATAATTCTTAATCCTTTATTTAAAAAAGCCATTTCCTGTAATCTTTTATATAAAATTTGATAATCATAGGAAGTAGTTTCATTAAAAATTTCAGGGTCAGCTTTAAATCTAATAGTTGTTCCGGTTCTTTCTTTTGCACATGAATCAATTATTTTTAATTCCCCAACTGATTCTCCTCCATTTTCAAATCTTTGAAAATAAATATTTCCATCACGGTAAATAGTTACCTCTAACCATTTTGATAAAGCATTTACAACAGAAGCTCC
>CAYOJY010000001.1:15092-32712 GCA_964404455.1 uncultured Muribaculaceae bacterium
ACACCGTGAAGACCACCAGATACTTTATATCCTTCTCCCCCAAACTTACCCCCAGCATGTAGCATTGTTAAAATAGTTTCAACCGTTGATAAACCACTTTTCTCATTAATACCTGTAGGAATACCTCTTCCGTCATCTTTAACACAAATTATATTGTTTTTTTCAATAGTCACTTCAATATCATCACAATAACCCGCTAACGCTTCATCAACAGCGTTGTCAACGATTTCCCACACTAAATGATGAAGTCCTCTTTCTCCAGTGCTTCCAATATACATTCCTGGTCTTTTTCGAACGGCCTCTAATCCTTCTAATACTTGAATATCTTCATCGTTATAATGGTTAACTTTATTACTCATTAATTTTTTCCTCCTTGATTGATTCATTTTCTACTTTAAATATTTTATAATTAGTAAACTTATTTAAATCTAAATTATTAATTGTTGTTGTTGTTATAAATATTTGAATTTCTTTATTTAAAATATCCAAAATATTATTAATTTTTTCATTATCCAATTCACTAAATAAATCATCTAATATTAAAATTGGTTTCTTTTCATTTATTTCTTTTAACATAGCTATTTCAGCTAATTTAAATGAAATTATACTGTTTTTTTGTTGGCCAACACTACCCCATTCTTTTAATTTGTTTTTATCTAACATAAACACTAAATCATCATGATGAATTCCAATTAAAGTTTTACCTAATTCTATTTCTTTTCGATAAACTTTTTTATACATTGATAAAATTTCTGTTTCCTCTTTATTTTTATAATTAGAAACATATTTAATTTCTAAAACACCATAACCAAATATTTTTAAATAAATATCGGGAATATATTTATTAATATTAAAAATAAAATTTTCACGATATTTATATATTTTATAACCTATTTCAATTAATTTTTTAGTTAAAATATCTAAATAATCAATTGAAGCGTTCCCATTAATATATAATTCTTTTAAATATGAATTTCTATGTTTTAAAATTTTGTTATATCCCGTTAATAAAAGTAAATATTCTTTATAAATTTTACTTATTTCAATATTTAATAATTTTCTTCTTTCACTCGGTGCTTCTTTAATTATTTTTGTGTCATCAGGATTAAATAAAATAACATTAATATTAGATACATAATCACTTATTCTTTCTTTTTTGTTATGATCAATCGCTACTTTTTTTGAATCTTCAGCAATTAAAACTTTGTAATATGTATCAACAATCGTTTCGATTTTTCCTTCTACATCTAAACTATTTTTTCCTTTTTTTATCATTATTTTATCATTGTTTACTCTAAATGACTTAGTTAACGCTAATAAATAAATTGCTTCAACCAAATTCGTTTTACCAGTACCATTTTTTCCATAAATAATATTAATATTTTTCGAAAAAGTTAAGTTTAATTTTTCATAATTACGAAAATTAGTAAGTTTTAAATGTGTTAATTCCATATTTTTCCTCTAAAACGATGTATAACATAAATATTAAATTTTTCGTACTCCTATACACATATTAATTATATCATAAAAAGCACATTAAAAAAAGAAAATTCATAATTTTCGGCCTAAAAAAACTGATTTTAATCTTGATGCTCTTAATATTTGCCGATCAAAAATCCCAAAACTTAATTTTAAATTTAATTTTTCGCCGTTTTTAAATATTATTTCTACTATTTCCTTTGTTTTACTATAATAATAATCAACGCTATCTAAATTTATCCAATTACATTCTATTCCTCTGATAGATGCGGTTGGAAACATTATTAAATTTAAATGCTCACTAATTATAATTGGGGCTTTATAAGATATTCCTAACATTGTTTTAGTCCCATCAATTCTCCCTTCCAAAGAACTACCATAATATTTACAGCTATTGTTAATTATTGTTTTAGTATTAACATCAATATATTTAGTTTCATCCTTTTCTATTATTTTTGCTCCTGAATAAGTAGCCACTACTGCATAAGTATTATTACTTATAATAAATTTTCTCATATTTTCCTCCCTGATAAAAAAATTTTTATGCTACCATAACATAAAAATTAATTTTAAAATGTCGAAAAATGTTTTTAAAAAGATTTAATTGGTAATATTAATTTAATTAAATTTTCATCATTAATTGATTTAATAATTACTGGTTTGTCATCACTATTTAATAATAATAAGATATTATCATCTTTAATAACTTTCAAAGCTTCCATTAAATACTTTGAACTAATAGAAATTTCTATTTTATCAATTTTATTACTATCTATTAATAATTTTTCTTCTGTTTTGCCTATTTCTGATGATATCGAAGTTATCAACATTTCTTTTTCTTTAATATTTAATTTAATAATATTTTTATCTTTATTAGACGCTAATAAAGAAGCACGATCAACCGCGTCATAAAATGTTTTTAAATCCATATTTATCATATAAGCAAAGTCATTTGGAATAAAATGAGAAGTTTGAGGATAAGAACCGCTTAATAAATTACTTTGAATATATATGTTTTTATAAATAAATAATAATTTATTATTAAATATATTAATATAAATTAAATCTTCACTATCGTCTATTATTTTTTCTAATTCATTTATAGTTTTACCTGGAATAACAATATTCACTTCTTCTTCTAAATCACTTTCAATATTTAAAGATTTTTTTGATAAACGATAAGAATCTGTAGCAACACATTCTAAAATATTACCAATTATTTTGAAATTCAATCCAGTTAATAAAGGTCTTAATTCTTGATTAGACATCGCATAAGAAGTTTGATTAATTAATTCTTTTAGATCACAAGATTTAATACTAACAACATTTTTATTAGTATCTAATTTAAAATTAGGATAATCCGCAACATTATAACAATTTAAATTAAATTCATTTGTTTCAGAATATATTTTAATTTTATTTTCATCAGCTTCAAAATTAATAATATCACTAGGCATTTTTTTAATAACATCTAAAATATATTTACTTTGGATAATAACTACTCCTTCTTTTTCAATATTTTTAATATTCTTTTCTGAAATGCTTACTTTAATTGTTAATTCAGAATCACTAGCTAATAAATTTAATTCTTTTTTATTAATTTCAAATTTAATTCCATTTAAAACTGGTAATGTTATTTTTTGAGATAAAGCTTTAGTTACATTTATTAAAGCTTCTAAAATAATATTTTTTTCAATTGTAAATTTCATAATTCATTCCTTCTTTCTTTTAATTATTTTAATATTAATAGTGTTGATAATGTTAATAACATTTCTTTTTCTTTCTTTTTCTTTCTTATTTTTAAAATTTATTAACAATTTTATAACTTTTCTTTAATACTTTTCAACATTTCATTAAGATTTTTATCTATTAATAATTCTGATTTTATTTTTTCACAAGCCGCTATTACTGTTGAATGATCTCTCCCTCCAAATTCTAAACCTATTTTCGCTAAATTTTCATCAGTTTCTGTTCGGGAAAAAAACATAGCAATATGCCTTGGTTTAATGATTTTACTTGTCCTTTTTTTACTTTTTAAGTCATCAACAGTAATTTTAAAGTAATCAGCTACTACTTTTTGAATGTTAGTAATTGAATTATCTGAATAAATATTTTTATTAACGTAATCTTTTAAAGCCTCTACTGCAAATTCTAAATTAATTTTTTTTGGAATCATCATCGCTGTATAGGCCAATAAGCGATTAATCGTTCCTTCAATGTGCCTTACGTCATTAGGACAACTATTAGCAATATATTCAATAACATCATTATTAATTTTTTCTTCAATGATTGTATTTTTAATTTTCGATTTAATTATTTCACACCTTAAATTAAAATCTGGAGGATAAATATCAACTGGAAGTCCCCACATAAAACGACTTCTTAATCGTTCTTCAATCTTTTTTAAATCATCAGGAGATCTATCGCTTGTAATAATAATTTGTTTATTAGCCTGATGCAAGGCATTAAATGTATGAAAAAATTCTTGTTGAGTTCTTTCTGCTCCAACTAAAAATTGAATATCATCTATTAATAATACATCGACATTTCGATATTTATTTTTAAATTCATTGGCGTAATTTAAACTACTTATTCCTTTATCAAGTGAAGCAATCCCAGTAAAATCTGTCATAAAATCATTACTGGTGGTGTATAAAACTTTTTTATCAGAATTTTTTGTAATATGATTACCAATAGCGTGCATTAAATGAGTTTTGCCTAAACCACTTTTTCCGTATATAAATAAGGGATTGTGAATAGTACCAGGTGCTTCTGCTACCGCTTTAGCAGCAATAAACGCTAAACGATTTGTGTCACCTACTATATAATTTGTAAAAAATAATTTTTCACTTAAATTTGTATTCCATTCTATTTCGTTTTCTTTAGTAGTTTCTTCCAAAATTTGCGTTAAATCATTTAATTCTTCTTCTAAAACAAATTTAAATTTGTACTCTTTTCCTGTAATAGAATAAAAAGTTGATTCAATAAGGTTATAATAATTATCACTTAACATTTTTTTATGAATGGCCATAGGTATTTTTATTGTAACAAGGTCTTCAATTATACTAACTAATTCCAATTTAGAAAACCAAATACTAAATGTATTCGGAGCTAAATCATTGGCTATTTCATTCAAAAATTTTTTGAATAGCTCATTAGTTTTCATAACCTTCACCCCACTAACAAATTCATCCAATTAAATTATAAAACATTTTTTATCAAAAAACTAGTTAAAAAAAGGGTTTAAAAGTTATCAACAAAGTTATTAACATAAAAAAACAAGATATAATAAGGGAAAAAATAAGGTATTAACATTATCAACATTTTAATTAAAAACATATTAACAAAAATGTTAATAGTGTTAATTAATGTTGTTAACTACTGTTATTAATATAATGAAGAAGTTTATAAATTACTTTTTTAAGTAGAATAATTATTATTTAATATTATTAAAACAGTATAAATAAAAGAAAAAAATATTAATTTATCATTTTGTTAGAAGAAAAAAATTAAAAATAGTAGAAAATAATAAATTTTGTATTATAATGGTAATTAAATATAAAATTAAACAGGAGGATTTTTTTTATTTTAGCGCCAGAACCTGTATGGTTGACGAGGAAAGTAGTTATCGAAAATTCGGCGGATGCTACTACGGTTTATAAATCGTTAGATATATCTCAAAAAACAAAATTAATATTGTAACAAAAGATATATCCTCACATTTTTTTGTTATGAAGTAAAGGAGGATAAATTTATGTGTGGAATTATTGGATATGTAGGGGAAAAAAATCATGCTTTAAAAGTTTTAATAAATGGTTTAAAAACTTTAGAATATAGAGGATATGATTCAGCGGGAATAGCTTATTTAAATGTTAATAAAATTAATATAATAAAAGAAAAAGGGAAAATTGTGAATTTAGAGAAAAAAATAAATGACCAAATGAAATCAAACATTGGTATTGGCCATACAAGATGGGCAACCCATGGAAAACCTAGCGTTATAAATTCTCACCCTCATTCAGTAGGAAAAATAACTATAGTTCACAACGGAATTATTGAAAATTATGAAATTATAAAAAAAGAATTAATAAAAGAAGGATATATATTTAAATCCGAAACAGATACTGAAGTTGCTTGTGCTTTAATTGATAAATTATATAAAAAACACAATAATATGTTAAAAGCTTTAAATTCATTAAAAAACATAATTAAAGGTTCTTATGCTTTTGGTATTTTAGTAGAAGATGAAAAAAATACTATGTATGCTTTAAGAAAAGATAATCCTTTAATAATAGGTTTAGGAAATCAAGAAAATTACATAGCTTCGGATATCCCGGCAATATTAAAATATACAAAAAAATACATATTACTAGACGATCATGAAATAGTTAAATTAACTTCTAAACAAGTTGATGTTTATTCAGATGAATCTACAATTATTCAGAAAAAAATTCAAGAATATGAATATGATTTAGAAATATCGATGAAAAATGGCTACGATCATTTTATGTTAAAGGAAATGAACGAACAACCTAAAGTTATAAAAGAAACATTAAATTCAATTTTAGGAACTGATTTTAAGTATTTGAATAATATTTTATCTAATTTAAGAAAATATAATAAAATAGAAATAGTTGCTTGTGGTAGTGCTTATTATGCAGGATATGTCGGAAAACATTTGATTGAAAAATATGGTGAAATTCCCGTTTCAGTAGATATTGCGAGTGAATACCGTTATAAAAAAATTTTTCCTGATAAAAATAAATTAGTAATTATTATATCTCAATCTGGAGAAACCGCTGATTCTCTAGCGGCGCTTCGTTTGGCTAAAGAAAATAAGATGAAAACTTTAGCAATTGTCAATGTTTTAGGATCTTCTATAGCTAGAGAATCAGATTGGGTAATTTATACAAAAGCAGGTTGTGAAATAGCTGTTGCAACTACAAAAGCATATTCATCACAAGTGGTTGTGTTAACGCTGATTGCTTTATATTTAGGTATTACAAAAGATTTATTAAGTGAAAAAGTATTAACAGATTTAAGAAAAAATATATTAGAAATTGAAGAAAATATAAACAGTTTATTAAAACTAAATCAAAATTATTTAAAAATTGCCAAATATCTAACAAAATATAAAGAAGTATTTTATTTAGGAAGAGGTATAGATTATGCCCTATCATTAGAAGGTGCTTTAAAATTAAAAGAAATATCATATATTCATTCGGAGGCATATCCCGCCGGTGAATTAAAGCATGGTTCAATATCGTTAATTGAAAAAGGAACGCCGGTAATAGCAATAATCACGGATATGGAAATAGCTGAAAAGACCATAAGTAATTTAAAGGAAGTAAAAGCACGGGGAGCATATATAGTATTAATTACTACATCAGATATAAAAACCTCAACTGAATTTTCTGATATAGAAATAAGAGTTCCTTTTATAAATGAATATTTTAAAGCTCTATCGGTTATTATTCCCTTACAAATAATTGCTTATGAAGTAGCTAAAATAAAAAAATGTGATATTGATCAACCAAGAAATTTAGCAAAATCAGTTACGGTTGAATAAAATATTTAATTAAACTAGTATTTTTTCTTTCTTTTTACTGTATTATTTGTATTAGTCATAAGCAATTTTACTTTCTATAAATCTCATAATTTATATTATAAAGGGTTCTTGTGACTTTTTTAAAAAATTTTTCTTAATTATACAGCCTTGACTTTTTAAGCTATTTAATATTATAATAATAAAGCAATTGAAAAAAAGGAGAGAGTATAAATGAAAAGAACTTGGCAACCAAATAAAAGAAAAACAAAAAAAACTCATGGTTTTTTTGCTAGAAAAGAAGCCGATACGGGTATAGTTAATAGACGTCGCGGTAAAGGCCGCAAAGTTTTAACACATTAACATTTTAATGTGTTTTTTTAAAAAGAGGATTTTAATGAAAAGATTTGAAACGCTAAAATCAAAAATAGATTTTGATAATATTATTAATACTGGTAAATTGAAAAAAAATAATTATTTTTCAATATATTATAAGGAAAATTTAAATAATAAAAAATTGTTTGGTATAGCAGTTTCTAAAAAATTAGGAAATGCTGTTTTTCGGAATAAAACTAAAAGACAATTAAGAAATATTATAGATAAACATAAAAATATCTTTAAAAATGGTTTTAATTATATTATAATAATAAAAAAAGAAGGATCTAATTTAAAATTTTCAGAAAAAGAAAAATATTTATTAGCATTATTCGAAAAAGGAGAAAAATGAAAACAAAACTATTAGGTTTGACTGCTATATTAATTGTATTACTAACATCGGGCTGTGGTTTAAATAATTATATTAAAGATGATACAGGAAAAATTGTAAAACACGAAGAAACTGGTCATATGCTTGAAAAAAATATTTTATGTCGCCCCAAAGAAGACAGTAAAATATATGATTTATATAAACAAAATGAAGATCAGCTAAAATTTAAATTAAATGAATTACCAAATTGTGAAAATTTTGCTTTAAATTCTAATAAATCAGAATCTATATGGCAACAATTTTTTGTTAAAACAACAGCTTGGACAATATTAAAAATAGGTAATCTAGTTAATAACATTGGAGTTTCAATTATGTTAGTAGGACTTCTAATTAGAATATTGTTATTGCCTATTCAAATTAAAAGTACTAAGCAATCTTTAAATATGAAAAAAGCTTCTCCAGAAATTCAAAAAATAGAAAAGAAATATCAGGGAAGAAACGATAATGATTCCAGGATGGCAAAAAGTCAAGAGATTATGTTAGCCTATAAAAAATATAAGGTAAGTCCGATGTTAGGGTGTTTGCTGGCGTTTATTCAATTACCAATATTCTTTGCTTTTTTACAAGCAATATACCAGATACCTTCTATATATGAACAAAAATTATTTAGTTGGAATTTAGGAATGACCCCATTAGTAGGTTTTAAAACTGGGAATTATAGTTATATTATTTTAGTAATATTAATTATTGTATCTACATATTTTTCCTTTAAATATTCAATGAGTCAAGCGCCATCAATAAATAAGGATGCAGAAAAACAAACCAAAATAATGTTATATATAATGATGTTTGTTATTGTATACGCATCGTTTAGTTTACCAACCGCAATAGCGTTATACTGGATAATAACATATGCATTTATATCACTTCAAACATTTTTGACAAATTATTTTTCAGGAGAAAGAAAAGTAAAAAACGACAAACCTAAAATAAAAGAAAAATTAAAAATGAAAGAAGGAATGAAGTATGGAAAAAATAATAAGTGAAGCTAAAACTTTTGAAGAAGCTTACGAAAAATTATTAAGTAACGATTTAAAAGCAGAAGATATTTTATATACTAAAGAAGAAATAAAAGGAAAAATATTTAAAGGCAGTACCGTTATAATAAAAGCTTATAAAAAAACTGATCTTATTAATGAAGTAAAAAAATATTTAAAAGAAATTATTAATAATTTAGGTTTGGAAGTATCTTTTGAAGTTCAGACAAAAGGGGATAGAACAACAATAAAAATGTATTCTGAAAATAATCCTATATTAATTGGTCGAAATGGCCAAACAATTAAATCTTTGGAAACATTATCTAGACAAAAAATATTAATAGAAACAAATATTAATTATAAAATATCTTTAGACGTAGAAAATTACAAAGAAAAAAAAGAATCTCGTTTAATCCGTTTAGGTAGAAATACAGCAAAAGAAGTTGTCCGAACTAAAATGACAGTACACATGGATAATATGACATCTTTTGAAAGAAGAATAGTTCATAATGCCTTAACGGACTTTAAAGGAATCAAAACGCATAGCGAAGGGGAAGAACCTAACAGACACATAGTGATTACTCCCGAAAAAAATTAATAAACTAACATAAAATGTTGGTTTTTAATTTGTGCTTTTTAAAAATTTTATTATAAAATTTCAAAGAAACTTGCTTTATTTTAAAGTTGGTGATATTATAATTTATAAATTTCAGGAGGATTTATGGAAAAAAGAAAAAGTTTTGTATTTTATGGAATTAATCATGAAATACAATTATTAAGTAAAATTTTGAATACACAAGGGATTGAACATGAAATTCAAACTTGTGCGGGAGGATTGACCATAGCCACTTCAATAGAAAATTATTTAAAATGTCTAGAAGCTGGTACGAATATTATTTTAATAAAGAAAAATAATTTTGAATCAATCGAGTGGATTGATAAATTTCGTGAGTTAAAACCAATTGGATATTTACCCGTAATGCGGTGTAACTTATCAGAAACATATTGTTTTCCAGAAATAAAAGACTTTTGTGATAAATTGAAGCAATATACTGGTTGTGATGTTTTAACAAATTTTGGTGAGGTAGATTATGATATTGAAATAATGTTAGAAGTAGACTTAAATCATTATGGATGGGCGCTTAATGAATGTAAGCTTTTTAATAATAATATTGTTAAAGCATCGCCATTTTATGAAATTGTTTATTGTGAAAAAGATAAAAACTCAGCTTGTTTTTCTATGAAAAATACTCAAAAAAGTTTAGAAAATTTATTTTTCTATATTGGTCTAACCAATCCAGAAGGAATATACTTTAATTCAATAAATGATGAAGCAATAAATAATAAAGAAACCAAAACATGTGGAAAGATTATAGATTTTAATATAGATTTATACAATGAAGACGATAGAGAAAGAAAAATAATAGGAAATTATACCGCAAAATACTTTAAGCAATTCGAAGACCCTTTAAATAAAAATAAATCTAAAATTTATGAAATAAAGGATGACGGCGATTTTCAATGTAAAATTGTTAGAAGTACTTTTAATGAAATATTTATTGAGACAAAAATAAATATTAATAGATGCGAAATAAGTTATTATTCTTCTGACCAAAAAGGTTTATCGGATATTGATCAAAGTGATCAGAATTTTACGTTTAAAATAATAGAATATTTTAAAAGAAATAAAGATATAGTAATTCATTATTCTAATGCTTGTGATGCTGTTGAAATATATCGGTTACCTGAAATTTTCAAGATTGAAAATGTTTTAAACAGAGATATTACTGGAGATCCAATTATATATGCTGATGTTATTCAATTAATAGAAGAAGATGATTATGAAACAATAAAAACGCTTATAAATGATAATATAAATAATCAAAAATCTAGAAAAAGAGTTTACTTAAACTAATGTTAGCCTAGAAAAAAAGACAATCAAAAAACATATGAAAAATTATATGTTTTTTTGATTGAATAAAATTAAATAAAATTTAAAAACAGCAAAAAGTATGCTATAATACAAACGTTTGAAAGGAATAAAAATCATGGAAGACAATATTTGTGCAATATCAACAAGTGGGGGAGGAGCTATTTCAATTATTAGAGTATCAGGAAAAGATGCTGTTTTAATGGTGGATAAGATATTTGATAAAAATATTATTGATTCTAAGAGTCATATTATCAAATATGGACACATTATTCATAATAATGAAATAATTGATGAAGTACTATTAATGATAATGCGAGGACCTAAAACGTACACTCGCGAAGATATTGTCGAAATTAATTGTCACGGTGGTTATAGTGTTTCTTTGAAAATATTAGATATATTATTAGCAAACGGCTGTCGAATTGCCGAGCCGGGTGAATTTACTAAAAGAGCTTTTTTAAATGGAAGAATTGATTTAACAATGGCGGAGGCAGTAAATGATTTAATTAATGCTAAAACTGAAAACTCAAGAAAACTAGCCATTAATGCGGTAAGAGGAAAGTTAAATCAAAAAATAAATGAATTAAGGGAAAAAATTAGTAAAATATTAGCTAATATTGAAGTAAATATTGATTACCCGGAATACATTGATGAAGTAGAAGTAACAAATGAATTAATTGAACAATATTTAAATGAAATTAGTCAAAAATTAAATGAAATCATTGAAGATTCTCAAAATGGTCAAATAATTAAACACGGCATCAATGTGGCGATAATTGGTCGTCCCAATGTGGGAAAAAGTAGTTTATTAAATACCTTAATTGATGAAGAAAAAGCCATTGTCACAAATATTCCGGGAACTACGAGAGATATAGTTGAAGGAACAATTACTTTAAATGGAGTATTGATTAATTTTATTGATACAGCGGGAATAAGAGATACTGATGATATAGTTGAAAAAATGGGTGTTTCTAAAAGTGAGGAAGTAAGCAATAAAGCTGATTTAATAATTTTAGTTTTTAGTAACGATGAGGAATTAACGGCGGAGGATAAAAAATTAATGGAAAAAAATAAGCTTAATAAAACTATTTATTTTGTTAATAAAAATGATTTAGCAAAAAAGATTAACATTGATAAAGAAGCCGTTTATGGTAATACTAAGACAATAGATGGAATAAAGCATCTAAAAAAAGCTATAATCCAAAAAATGCAATTAAATTTAATTGAAAATAAAGATTTAACTTATTTAAGCAACAGTCGTCAAATTGCATTAATGCAAAAAGCAAAAGACGCTATTGATAATGCTCTTGTGGGAAAAAATAATCATTTACCTATTGATTTAATTGAAATAGATATTAAAAATGCTTGGCAATTTTTAGGGGAAATTACGGGAGAATTTTATGAAGATGAATTAGTGGATAAAATTTTTAGTAATTTTTGTTTAGGAAAATAGAAATTATGATAGATGTAATAGTTGTTGGCGGCGGACACGCAGGTTGTGAGGCCGCATATATAAGTGCTTATCTAGGTAAAAAAACTATTCTTTTAACTATGAATAAAAAAAACATAGCTGATATGGCTTGCAATCCCTCTATTGGAGGTACATCAAAAGGTATAATTGTGCGCGAAATAGATGCTTTAGGTGGTTTAATGGGAAAAATAACAGATAAATCCCATTTTCAACTTAAAATGTTAAATTCATCCAAAGGTCCAGCAGTTCGGGCATTAAGAGCTCAAGCTGATAAAGTTCTATACTCTCAAAATATGTTAAATGTTTTAAATAAAACTAAAAATTTAAAAATAATAGAAGGAAAAGTTGAAAACCTTTTAATAGAAAATAACGAAGTAAAAGGTGTTATATTAGAAAATGAAACGATAATTAAAAGTAAAATAGTAATTTTAACAACTGGAACTTATACCAGATCCAATATTTTAATTGGCAAAAAAAGCATCAAAAGCGGACCTCATGGAGAAGATAGATCAAATCATTTATCGGATAACCTGAAAAAATTAGGGATGAAAATTATTCGGTTAAAAACGGGAACACCGCCAAGAATTAAAGAAAGTTCCATTGATTTTAATAAGCTGAAAGAAGAAAAAGGTGATGAGATAACTTACACCTTTAGTGTGGATAATAAGCCAACATATAAATCAAGTGATCAAAGGAGCTGTTATTTAATTTACACTAATCAAAATACGCATCAAATAATTAATGATAATATTAAAAAAAGTGCAATGTATAGTGGATTGGTAACGGGAATAGGTGCTAGATATTGTCCTTCAATTGAAGATAAAATTACTCGATTTTATGATAAAGAAAGACATCAATTATTTTTAGAACCCGAAAGTAACTATTATGATGAATGGTATTTACAAGGTTTTTCCATGAGTATGCCCAAGGACATTCAAACAAAATTAGTTCATAGTCTTCCTGGGTTAGAAAAAGCTGTGTTAACTAAATATGCTTATGCAATTGAATATGACGCTATAGATCCAATTCAAGTTTATCCCTCACTTGAAAATAAAATTATTAAAAATTTATTTACCGCAGGGCAAATTAATGGAACAAGTGGTTATGAAGAAGCTGCTGGTCAAGGAATAATCGCAGGAATTAATGCCAGTTTAAAATTAGATAATAAAAAGTCGCTTATTCTAAAAAGAAATGAAGCTTATATTGGAGTTTTAATTGATGATTTGGTGACAAAAGGAACAATCGAACCATACCGGATGTTAACCAGTCGTGCTGAATTTAGATTATTGCTTCGCCATGATAATGCGGATTTAAGGTTAAGAAAATATGGTTATGAAATAGGAACTATTAGCCAAAAACAATATAAAAAATTAAATGATAAAATAAATAATATTGCAAAATTAATCGAAATTTTAAAAACAAATAAAATTAAAACTCAAAATAAAAGTATTACTTTTTTAGATTATTTAAAAAGACCAGAAGTAAGCATTAATCAAATAAAAGAATATATTGAAGTTAACTTTGAAGAAGATGTTTTAAACGAAGTTGAAGTAGATATCAAATATGCCGGTTATATAAAAAAAGCTTATGAACAAGCTGATAAATTAAAAAAATTAGAAGAAAAAGAAATACCTGATAATATAGAATATCAAAAAATCAAAAATCTAGCTTCAGAAGCTCGTCAAAAACTTACCCAAATTCGTCCTAAAACGATTGCTCAAGCTACGCGAATAAGCGGCGTTAATCCAGCAGACATATCTGTTTTAGCTGTATACTTAAAAAAGGAATATAATAAAAATGAATAAGAAAGAATTTATTGAAGAATTAAAAAAACTAAATATTCAGGTAACTGAAGAACAAATGGCTTTATTAAATATTTATTATAAAACATTAATTCAATATAATACCCACACTAATTTAACTTCTATTTTAATAGAGAAAGATGTATACTTGAAACATTTTTATGATAGCTTAACTATTACCAAAATAATAGATTTGAATCAAATTAATAATTTATTGGATATTGGCAGTGGTGCTGGTTTTCCAGGCGTAGTATTAAAAATCTTTTTTCCTCATTTGAATGTTTTTTTAATAGACTCAAATAATAAAAAAATAACATTTTTAAAAGAATTAACTCAAAAATTAAATTTAGAAATAATTATTATTCACGAAAGAGCAGAAAATTATATAAAAGCAAAAATTAATTATTTTGATATGGCTACCGCCAGAGCGGTGGCTAATTTAAGAATATTAAGTGAAATTTCTTTACCATTTTTAAAAAAAGGCGGATATTTTATTGCAATGAAGGGCAATGCTGAACAAGAAATAAAAGAAGTAAAAGAAATTTTGGAATTTATGAATGCCGAAATTTGCCAAAAAATAGAGTTTTCTTTACCTCTGAATGGCGGAAAACGATCATTAATTAAGATTATTAAAAAAAGTCTTTCGGATATTAAAAATTTAAGACAATATGACCAAATTATAAAAAATAGATTGAAAAAAAGTAAAAAGTGAGATATCATATTTATGATAAGGGGAAATAAAAGTGGATACAGAAAAAAAAGTTTTACAAGTCCCAATTGAGGATATTATACCTAATCGTTTTCAACCGCGATTAGCTTTTGATGATGCAGCACTTCAAGAATTAGCGGAATCAATCAAAGTCCATGGTATTATTCAACCTTTAGTTTTAAGAAGAATGGAAGATAAATACGAAATTGTTGCTGGAGAAAGAAGATATCGAGCTGCTAAAATAGCCGGATTAACATCGGTACCAGCCATTTTAACAGTTTTAAATGATAATGAAAGTGCTGAGGTCGCAATAGTAGAAAATGTTCAAAGAAAAGATTTAACCTCAATTGAAGAAGCTAGATCATATAAAGTGTTATTGGATCAAGGTACAATGTCTCAAGAAGAACTAGCAAATAAAATGGGATTATCCCAAAGTGCCATATCAAATAAATTAAGACTATTAAATTTAGCTATAGAAGTACAGGACGCTATTATTAATGAAAAAATATCCGAAAGGCATGCCAGAAGTTTATTAAAATTAAAGACTCATGATGATCAAAGAAAATTACTTATTAAAACAATCACAGAAAGATTAACTGTAAAACAATTAGAAGAAGAAATTAAAAAAATTAATGATATGGAAGTGCCATTAATTAAAAACATTATTAATTTAAATGAAATAAAAGAAAAATCAACAGATATTAAGATTACAAATGAAGAAAAAGTTCCGGAAATTAAACCAATTATGGAAAATAAATATCCTAATAAATTTTTTAATTTTTTAGAAGACGAATCTGCTAATATGAACATCGAAGAAATTGAAAATACTTTTGATTTAGAAAAAAATACTAATAACATTGAAGAAAATAATGAAATAGAAGAAATTGAAATGTTGGATGATTTTAATTTAGAAACAAAAAATGAAGATAATACTTTAAATGAAATAACAGAATTTTTAAAAAAATATCAAAATGTAGAGTTTGATATAAACAAAACAGAATCTTTAACAACGTTAACCGTTAAAATTACCGAAAATAATTAGTCATTCTTACTTACAAAAGAGCTTGTTCCCGGCGCTGTTCCTTTTAAAAAGTAAAAAGGAGTGGCTTTTTTTTCATTTGTAGTAACTTCTCCAGTTACTGAATCTAACATTACAGCAATGACATTATCTGGTTTTTCATACCAACTAGTTTCTTTATTTTTTAAAAGACCTTCCATTACTTCAGCCCAAATTTCTCGTTCAGCTCGACTAATTTCGGAAGTTATTGCTTTATTTTTATCATAACCCATCCAAATAGACATAAGTAAATCTGGATTATAACCCACATTCCATACATCGGTATTAGTGGTTCCGCTTTTAAGCGAATATTTTTTAGTTAATTTATTGGCTATAGATAAGCCTGTTGCTGATGTATAATCGCTGAATTTATTATTAGTAGTACAACTTAACATTTCATTTAAAATATAAGTATAATTAGGATTTAAAATTAAATTATTTTCAAATTTTTTTTCATATAAAACATTTCCATTTGCATCTTCAACTTTATTAATAAGATATAAATCCCGTTCATAACCCCCGGAGGCAAACGTTGCATAACCAGTGGTATAATCAATGATATTAAGTTCACTAGTGCCAAGAGCAAGAGAAGCAACCTCTTTTAAATGACCATTTATACCGGTTTTACGGGCTATTTCAATTAACTTATCAACACCTAAGAACAAATTAGTTTTAACTGCATATATGTTATCTGAAAAAGCTACGGCAGCAGCCATAGTAATATCTTTATTGGCATATTTATTATTAAAATTATTTGGCGAGTAATTTTGATTATTTGATAAATTAAAAACTGTGTATTCACTTTTAAAAGTAGAAGCCATGGTAAGATTATTTTCTAAAGCGGCATAATACAAAAAAGATTTCATAGTTGAGCCGACTTGCCTTTTAGAATTTGTTGCTCTATTATAAGTGCTTTTAGAATAATCCATTCCCCCTGTTAAAGCAATTATAGCTCCATCATTAGGATTGGCAACAACACTAGCTACCTGTAAATCATCATCAAATTTATGCTCTAAAATTTTATTTTCTAATAAAGTTTGAGCTTCTAAATTCAAAGTTGTATATATTTTAAGACCACCTGATTCAATTAATGATTTAGGTATTTGAGGTATTTTTTCTAATTCATATAAAACCGCATCTTGATAATACATAATCATTTGTAAATTATTTTCCGTATGCTTTCCAAAAATTTCTATTTTATTTTTAAATAAATTATTATATTGTTCTTCAGTTAAATATTTATTAGTAATCATTGTTTTAGCTACAATTTTTGCTCGTTCAACGCATTTATCATAATCAGTAACAGGGTTATAATGACTTGGATTTTTGGGAATACTTGAAAGCATTAGAGATTCTTCCATTGAAAGCTCACTTACTTTTTTATTAAAATAATATTTACTGGCATTTTGAATTCCATAATTCCCTTGACCATAATTTATAGTATTTAAATAACCCGTTAAAATATCTTCTTTTGAATAATGTACTTCCAATTGAAGTGCTAAAAAAGCCTCATCAATTTTTCTTTTCCAAGACTTGCTAAAATCTAAATACATATTTCGAGCATATTGTTGAGAAATAGTTGAAGCCCCTTCTATTAAACTTTGTGATTTAATATTATTAAGCATCGCTTTACCTATTCGCAAATAATCAAAGCCTTGATGCGAGTAAAAATTTTTGTCTTCAACTGATATTGTCGCATTGATAAAAAATTTGTTAATATCTTTTAAATCAACCCATTCACTAGTTTTAGAACCTTGATAAACCAAATCATTTTTATCATCATATAAAAAAAAACTACTTGTATTTTTTAAATCTAATTGAGGGCTAAAATAGGCATATACATATAAGCTAGTTAAGGTTATAACCCCTGAAATAAATAAA
>CAYOJY010000001.1:32722-33757 GCA_964404455.1 uncultured Muribaculaceae bacterium
GCCAAAGACCTCATAAATTCACCTAAATTTATTATGAAATAAAATTAAAAAAATATAAGCAATTTAGATTGATTTTCTAAAACTATATGATATAATGTTTTAGAAAAAAGCGAGGTGCATGTTGGAACAAAAAATAAGTTGGCTCTTTTTTGATAATGATAAACTATTAATATCGCGTAAAGAACAGGATGCTTTTTGTTACCCCGGAAAATATTTAATTTATGATTATAAAGAAGAATATAATAAAATAGATTTAATTAATTTAATATATTATCGTAAAACAAAAGAGTATAATATGGAAATAGATTTTAATAATAAGATTTGTAAATTTATATTTGATGATAAGAATATTTTAAAATTTGATTTGGATTGTTTAATAAAGATAAATGAAGATAAAATAATAATAAAGTATAAAATTGATGATAATATGAAAAAAATAATAATAAATATAGAATAATTTTAAAAAAAGCATATAATGCTTAAAAAGATTATGAAAGGGATGTAAAATGAAATTAAAAAAATTAACAATTGATGAATTGGAAAGTTTAAGTTATGATGAAGTAGCTTATTTAATATTAAGAGAATCTGGTAAAAAAATGAAAACAATGGCTTTATATCAAAAAGTATGTAAAACATTAAAAACAGAATTAGAAACTGATAAAATAGCTGATTTTTTTGAGCTATTATCAGTCAACAAAAAGTTTATAATGTTAGAAAAAGGTTATTGGGATTTACAATCTAAGCATAAAACAAAAATAATAATTGAAGATGATGACACAGAAGAAATCGTTGGAACCTTTGATGAAGAAGAAATGGAAGAAGACGAAGACGACGACGAAGAAGATGAAAAAATATTTTATGAAAACGATGAAGATGATGTTGTAGATGACAACGAACTTGCTGGTTTTATAGTTATTGAAGATGAAGAAGAAACAAGTTAAACGCTTGTTTTCTTTAAATTTTTAATCTGATATAATTATAGAAGACCAACTATATACAAGTCAAGTAAAAGTTGATAAAAATTTAAAAAAGTTG
>CAYOJY010000002.1:0-32806 GCA_964404455.1 uncultured Muribaculaceae bacterium
GTTTAAAGCTTCTGTTAATTTGCTTCCAGCTTTAAATGAAGCCACAGTCTTAGCAGGGATTTTTAGGGGTGCTTTTGTTAATGGATTAATTCCATCACGAGCTGCTCTTTTTTTAGCTGCGAATGTTCCAAAACCAACTAAAGATACTTTTCCTTCCTTTTTCAATCCCGCAGTAATACCTGCGATTGTAGCATCTAATGCTTCTGCAGCTGCTTTTTTTGATAAATCAGCTTCTTTGGCAATAAATTCTACCAATTCTGTTCTAGACATGTTTCTACCTCCCGTACATTTCTATTTTGTAAGAATTGTTCCTACATATTAAGATTAGCAGAAATATTTTTCAAAATCAATATAATTTGTTAAATTATTTCATTTTAATCGCAATTTTGCACTTTTTTTCTTAAAAAAACATGAAATTTCATGTTTTTGAGGTTATTTTTTTCTTAAATTAAATTAATAATAGCATTACTTTCTATAAATGCTCCAATAAGCATTAATAAAAAACCGAATATTATTAATAATTTTTCAGCTTTTAAAAATTTTAGTTGTTTAAAATTTTTAGTTGTAGTTATTTTTCCATTAGTCATAACTAAATATTTATTGGCTAGGGAAGAAGCAATAAGCAACTGACCAATCATTTCAAGCAAACCAGCATGTTTAAAAATATTAAACGTTTGAAAAATTCGTTCAAATATACTAGGCACTGAACCAACATTAACTGTAAATGACCACGTTCCCAATGTTATTGCATTAATAGATATTAAAACAAAAAAACATAGGTATCCAAAAGAATAATATTGATTATCTTTTTTGTTTTTTTGAGCAAATAAACTACCTATAAAAATTGAAAGTACTGATATCATATTAAACATAAATATTTGAATAGCGCTTATAAATAAACTTGGCGATGTATCAAAATCTAAAACTGAATTTTTGTTTAAAAGAAATTTTTCAGGTAATATCAAATAACTTAAAATAGTTATTGAAAAAAAAGTAATAAAAAAAATAATTAAAGCACTGCCAACTCTTACCCCAACTTTATCAGACATTAATTTTGCTTTCATAAAAACTCTCCATTTCTATTTTATCATGGATAAATTTTCATTTCCATAGATTTATTTACAACCTTAGGTTTTATTTGCAGTTTTAATTTATCATAAAAAAAACATGAAATTCATGTTTTATAATACTACTGCTATTAATGTATTTGAGCCTTTATTAACTATTTTTGTAATAGTATTTCCTAATTTAAAGCGAGTGTTTTCCGGCATCATGCTTAATTTAGCTTTAATTCCTTCACCTACTACATTCTCCAGGCTTCGCCCAAATATTTCACTTTTCCAAATACTACTTGGATCTGTTTCGTAATCTTTCATTAAAAAGTCAATTAATTCTTTTGATTGTATTTCACTTCCAATAATAGGTTCAAAGGTGGATTCAACATCAACTTTAATTAAGTGAATAGAAGACGCTACTGCTTTTAATTTAATCCCGAAACGAGAACCTTGTTTGATAATTTCGGGTGCCGTTAACCGCATATCCTTAGTACTAGGATATACAACTCCATAACCTGTTGCCCGTGCCATTTTTAGAGCGACTTTAATACTTTCAAATTCATCATGTCCTTCTTTATATGAAGTAAATAATTTTAACAATCCTGCTTTACTCATAACAGATTCGCCCATCATTTCTTTTAATGTATCATTATATAATTCATCCGGACTTTCTAAATTAATTGTTACAATTCCCGTTGAAGCATCTAATTGGCTAATATATGATTTGTGGATATATTCACTATTTTCAAAATGTTTGGTAATATATTCAATATCTTTAACTTTTTCGACACTGATAACGCTTTCTTTAATGGATTCTAAATAATGCAATTTTATTATATGATCATTTGGTAATATATGAACCCATTCTGGAATCGAAATTTTAATATCTTCAACTGGAAATTCATATAAAGCTGTCCTTAAAACTTCAATTATTTCGGGTTCCTGCATTTTTTCAACACTTATTGGCATAATTGGAACATTATATTTTTCTTCTAATTCTGTTTTTAAATTATAAACTCGATCACTTCCCGGATTATTTGTATTTAATACAACAATAAAAGGTTTTCCAAATGTTTTTAATTCATTAATAACTTTTTCTTCTGCTTCAATATATGACTCTCTTTTGATTTCCCCAAAAGAACCGTCAGTTGTTACTACAATTCCAATTGTTGCATGATCCTTAATTACTTTTTCCGTTCCAATTTCAGCGGCTTCCACAAAAGGAATCGCATCTTCAAACCAAGGACTTTTCACCATTCTCGGATTTCCATCTTCATCTATAAAACCATTCGCCTCAGGAATAACAAAACCAACGCAATCAACTAACTTAATGCTTGTTGTAAACTCATTAACTTTAATTGTCGCTCCACTTGATGGAACAAATTTAGGTTCAGTTGTCATAATTGTTCTTCCCTCAGCACTTTGAGGTATTTCATCTAAGCATTTTTTCTTTTCATATTCATCTTCAATATTAGGAACAACTAAATTTTCAATAAAACGTTTTATAAAAGTTGACTTGCCAGTTCGAACTGCTCCGACTACACCTAGATAGATTTCTCCATTTCCTCTTTTTGCTATGGAAGAAATAATTTGTTCTTTTTCCATAAACACCATCTTTCTTTTTTACTATTAAATATTATTCTATAAATTTTATTATATTACTAAATTATTATTAAATTTTAATACCTAAAAAAAAGACATTGCTATGAATATCTTAAAAGTAAAGTTATTTTTTTTCTTATAATTGATTGAATAAATATTCCTTTTCATCTTCAATTATAACTTCTGGATATGTTTTAGGATTATTTTCAAATATTTCATCACCTAATACAAAAATATCTTTCATTTATTAAAAACACCCCTAAATTAATAATTAACTTTTTAAAAACTAATCCCACAAATTACGTTTATATATTTGCTTATTTTCTAATTCTTGAATTTTTTTCTGTAAATCAATAATATCCTCTTTATAAGTCATTCCAGACCAAATGCCATCAGAAATAATATTTTTTAATTTTATTTTTTTTTCTTTAATTAAATCACATAATAATTCAGGTAATAAAACTTCATTATTTTGACGATTATCTGAAGATTCTAAAAAATCATTTATATATTTTTCTAAATAACCAAATATATTAGGATAAAGAACAAAAAAATTTACCGCAACGAGATGATTTAGTTCAAAAGTAAATTCCTTATTTTCTTTTAAAGACAAACAATAGGCTTTATTATCTTTTATTTCAACTTTACTTTCTGTAATAGCTGTAACATAGTCATTTTCCACTTGAACAAAACCTCTTTTAACACTGCCATATTTACTGGCTGTTTGGATGAACGGATAATTAACTGTGGCATAAATATCTTCATCTTTATTGTTATTTATGAATTCACTAGCTTTATAAAATGACTGATAACTATTAAAATCATCAGCATTAATTACTACAAAAGGTGTATCCACTTTATCTTTTACTGCGTATAAAGCATGGGCAGTTCCGAGTGGTTTCTCCCGTTTTTTTAAATCCGGATATTTATCAACAAATTCATCTATACTTTGATAAGCATAATCTACCTTGATATATTTACTGATTCTTGAACCAATAGTTTCTTTAAACAAATCAGCATGTTCCTCTTTAATTATAAAAACTACTTTGGTAAAACCATTTTTAATAGCATCAAATATTGAATAATCAATAATAAATAAACCAAATTCATTAATTGGCGTTATTTGTTTTAATCCTCCAAAACGTGATCCTAATCCAGCGGCCAGTACTACTAAAGTTTTTTGCATATTTTTTTCTCCTTTTAAAACATTTTATCTACAGTTTTAGGAACTTCATCCTTTACAACTTTTTTAATAATTTTATCAACTTGTTCATCACTAATATTTTTTCCTGTTGCTTTACTTAAAACATTAATAACTTCTTTAATTGTTTTTTCGTTTTTCATATTTCCTTTTTGCAACTTTTCGGCTAAGGATAAAATAGTCTTTTTATCTACTTTTGTCTTTTTTTCCACTTTTTCAAAAAAATCATCACTAAATTTCATAGGTATTCCTCCTAGAATTATTATATGATTGTTAATTTTTTAGTCGACATAAAATAAATCATCAGGTTTTAATTCAAATATTCTAGCAATTTTTACTGCCATTTTATAATATAAATTTCTTTTACCAGTTTCTAATTGGCAATAAAAAGATGGACTAATTCCTAGCATTTTAGACATATCATGAATTGTAAAGCCTTTACTTTTTCTTATTTCTATTAATTTTTGAGTATTTATTCCGTTCATTTTCTATCTCCTATAAATATAATAAGTATTAGTTAACTTTTTGTCAACCTTCATTTTTGTTTTTAAATTGTAAAATAATTGGTGTACCCGTTAAATCAAGGCTTTCTCTAATTTTATTTTCTAAATATCTTTCATAACTAAAATGAATTAATTTTTTATTATTGACATCTAAAGTAAATTTTGGAGGCATCTTACCCGTCTGACTAACAAAATAAATTTTTAAGCGTTTTCCTTTATATGAAGGGGCTGGATGTAAAAAATAAGCCTCTTCAATTATTTTATTAAGAACTGATGATTTAATTTCTTTTTTACTATTTTCATAAGCCGTAATTATTTCTGGCATTAAAGTATGCAGTCTTTTTTTAGTTTTAGCAGATAAATAAACATATTGAGCATACGGTGCGAATTTAAAGTGTTCTTTTAACTCTAATTGCCATTTTTTAAGATCAACATTAGGGTTTTCAACCGTATCCCATTTATTTACAGCTATAACAACGGATTTTCCCGCATCAATTGCATATGACAATATATGTTTATCATGTTCAATTACGCCATCTTCAGCACTAATTATTAATACACATACATTACTTCTTTCAATCGCTTGCATACTTCTAAGTAAACTATATTTTTCTATATTTTCATATATTTTTCCTTTTTTACGCATTCCCGCAGTATCAATCATAATATAATCATTACCATTATATTTAAATTTAGTATCAACCGCATCACGAGTAGTTCCCGCTTCATTATGAACAATAACTCTTTCTTCATTTAATAAGGCATTAACTAAACTGCTTTTTCCTACATTAGGGCGACCAATGAAACAAAATTTTAAAATTTCTTCTTCTTTTGAAATAATCACTTTAATATCCTGGGTAATTTCTTCTAATAATTCATTAAAACCTAAATTATGTTCAGCACTTATGCCAATAATTTTTTCAAATCCTAATTCATAATAATCAAAAATGTTTTCTTTTCTTTTTTCATTATCAATTTTATTAACTAAAACAATCACCTTTTTGTTGGTTTTTCTTAATAAATCCCGAATATAATAGTCTGTTGCATCAGGACCGGTCATCCCATCAACAACAAATAATATTTTATCCGCTTCATCAATAGCTAAGCTCGCTTGCATTAAAATATCTTTATCAATTTCATCATTTTCAAAAGAAATGCCCCCAGTGTCAATTAAATGAAAAGCCTTATCTTTATAATTAACGGTTCCATAAATTCGATCACGAGTAATCCCTGGAGTATCTAAAATAATTGATTTTTTCTCTTTAACCAAACGATTAAATATTGTTGATTTACCCACATTTGGTTTACCAATTATACATATTGTCTCCATCAAATACCTCCTTACAAATTTAATTCTATTAATTCGTGAATTTCTTGTTTGCCCTTTTTAGTAATTGTAGAAAATGGAATAAATTCCTCAATTCCCAATGTTTCTTTTATTAATTTATCTTGTTTTATTCGACCATTTTTACTTATTTTATCATATTTAGTAGCTACAATCGTAATATCTTTATTATAATATTTTAAAAATTCATACATTAAAACATCATCTTCGGTAGGTTTATGACGATAATCAATTAATAAAAAAACTTTTTGTAAGTGTTCCCTACTTTTTAAATAATCCTCAATCATTAACCCATATTTTTTTCGGGATTCTTTACCAGTTGAGGCATAACCATACCCTGGAACATCTACCAAATAAAATTTATTATTAATTAAATAAAAATTTAAAGTTTGGGTTTTTCCGGGTTTTGAAGATGTTCTAGCAAAATTTTTTCTTTCAATAATTGTATTAATAAAACTACTTTTTCCCACATTACTTCTTCCCACTAATAAAAATTCTAATTTATCATCCTGGGGATATTGACTTAATCTAACAGCTATTACAGGGTCAGATACTTGATCAATTTGCATAAATTTTAATCACCAAAAATATTATAATAAAAATAAGAACAAAAAGCAAATTTTAAAATTTTAATACTATAATTTAAAAATATAGTCAAAAATTTAGTTAGCAAACTATGTATTTTTGATATATAAAAAGTTATAAAAATAATAATTTTATAACTTTAATTGCTTCTTTGAATCCCGAATTAACTACATATAATAATTCATTATTTATTTTATCTCCAGTATTAGTAAATATATTATCATATTCTTTTTCTTCTTTTTTAATATAATTATTTATATCAACTTGTTTTCCTTCCATTAAATCTTGTTCAAATTTTTTAATTGCTTCATTTGTTAAAGCTGTTTCTTTATTAATTTTAGCTTCATAATAGCCACTTATACCAATAATATAAACTATTAAATAAATAATAAATAAAAATGTTATTGTTCTTAAAAAATAATTCTTTTTCTTTTTTTTCTCTTCCAATTTTATTCAACCACCTTTGCAATCGCTTTTGCTAAATAAATGATTGTATTATTAATTTCTTCGATAGTATTATATTGTCCACCTATTTCAATAAGTATAGCCTGTTCACTAAAATTTTGATTATATATTCCATTTACGCCAGAACCCTCTTTAGTCATAATTCCCCTACTAAATTCGGTATTAGTATTTTTTAATTCATTATTTATTTTTTTAGCAAATTCTAAGTTTTTTTCATAATTTTCATGTTCTTTACCAACCACAAATAAAATTTTAGCATAATCTTTTTTATCCCAATTAAAAGTTGTTTTTTCTTTAGGACTAGAATCCCGGTGAATATCAAAAAAATATTTAATCGTTTCATTTTTAGCCGCAGCTTCTTCTAATAAAATTCGACTGGCGCGATAACTATAACCATAACTCCACTTATTTGCTTTTAATATATCATTCACGCTTCTTTGTTCTACTATTGCTAAAATATTATGTTCCTTTAAATATTCTTTTAAAATATAAGCTGCAGTTATAACCGTCGGATTAATGTTAAAAAGTTCAAAAGATTGATAATTATATTTTTCCCCAGGATGAGTATTATATAAATAAATAATTGGTTCTAAATCAGTTTCTTTTTTTTGATTTTCTTCTTTAAGAACTAAAACCTCCTTTTCTAAAGGCGAGCCTAGAGTATATCTAATTAAAAACTCAGGTGATTTTAATTTATTTAAAGATAATGATTTATTATCAATATTTAAGATCATTTTAATTATTTTTTCATTATTTAAATCAATAATCATATTTTTTAAGCAAAAAAATACAGCACAATAAAAAGTTGTAATAAAAATAAATACTACTAAAAAAGGTTTAATTATTCTAAAAGTTCTTTTTTTTGATCTAAATTTTTTTTCCATAAAATATCACTTTCTTTATAAAATTATATTATAAAATTATTAAAAAAAATGTCATAATGAAGGAATTATAATTTATGTTGCGAAATAAAATTTTAATATAATCAATTATTTTTTTGAATCTTTATTTTTAACTTGATAAATCTAGGATTGTTTGATAAAATTAACTAGTACGAAAAGGAAGGAGACTAAAAAATGGCAAACTTAAAAAGTTCTAAAAAAGCAATTAAAGTTATTGCTAAAAAAACAAATCATAATCACGAAATTAGAATGAGAGTTACAAATATTATTAAAAGTTTAGAAAAATGCATTGCTACTAATGATGTAGAAAAAGCTAATAGCTTATTAAAGGACTTGCAAAAATACATTGATAAAGCTACCTCTAAAGGTTTAGTATCTAAAAATACAGCTGATCGTCAAAAATCAAGATTAAATAAAAAAGTTAAAAATATGGAGGAATAATTGTTTACTTCATTTTTTTTTGATATTATTAAATTGGTGAATATAATATGAAGAAAATAATCATACCAACTATATGTTTATTATTAGTGTGTTTAATTTTAATTAATATAAATAAAATAACTAATTTAATTGTTAATCAGGTAGTTCAAAAAGAACCTATTATAATTGAAAATATTAGTATTTATAAAAAAGAAAACATTTTATCTTATGTAAAAAATACCGATACTTTTATTCCTTATTCCTACCAAGATTTATTAAATATTATCTTTACAACAATTAATAACGGTTGGAACAATTTTACTTTTTATTGTAAAGAAGAATACACAGAATGCGTCAATGATGTTACGAAAATAAGCAACGATGATATAACCCTTACCCACATTAATAATTTTGTTCATCCGTATAATAGTTTTACAAACATTAAAATGGTTATTGCTGATTCTGGGGAAATTAATTTAAAAATTAATTATTTATATAATAAAGAGCAAATTGATAAAATTAATGACAAAGTAAAAGAGTTAATTAAAAATTTGATTAATGAAGAAATGGATGAATACGATCAAATTAAAATAATTCATGATTATATAATAAATAACACTAAATATGACATTGAACGAAATAACGAAAATTTAAGTCAGTATAATTCTTATATTGCAATTGGACCATTATTTGAAGGCTATGCCACCTGTAATGGCTACACTGATTTAATGGCTATCTTTTTAACCGAACTTGGCTTTAAAAATTTCAAAATAGCTACAACTCCGAATGAATTAAATAGCCTATCCACCGGTCATGTTTGGAATGCGGTTTATTTTGATAATAACTGGTCTCATCTTGATTTAACTTGGGATGATCCAGTAAGTAATGATGGAAAAGATTATTTATATCACACTTACTTTTTAATTAAAAGTAAAGAATTAAAAGAAATAGATAGTGGAAAAGTAAAATTGGAAGAACATAAATTTAATACTTATATTTATAACGAATTAAAAAGCAATTAAAATTACTTTTTAATTGCATCTAAATAACTAATTATTTCGTTAAGAGTAATATTTAAATCCTCAAAATTAACCTCAAACCAATTAATATTCATCTTATTATTAAACCAAGTATATTGCCTCTTAGCATATCTTCGACTATTTTTTTTAATACGATTAATAGCTTCTTCCAAACTAATTAATCCCTCTAATTGTTGAATTATTTCTTTATAACCAATCGCACTATTTAATACTCTACTTTTATTTTTATATAAATATAAGCTTTTTACTTCATCAATTAAGTCTTCCTCAATCATATGATCTACCCGTTGATTAATTTTTTCATATAAGATATCTCGTTTAGTAGTAAGCCCAATAAATTTTACATCATATAATAATTTATTTCCATTTTGAGAACTATTTTCTTTTTTTAAAAAACGGATTAATCGTAACCGATTATTAATATGAATTTGCATATTAGAATCTTTTTTTAAAGCTAATTCATATAATTCCTCATTTGAAAAATTTTCATAATTAATATTATTTGTTTCCCTTTTAAATTCATAATCATATAAACCAGCCATTAAATAAAGACCGGTTCCGCCAACAATTATAATATTTCGATCTTCATTTAACTTTATTATATTTCGTAAATCTTTTTGATAATCAATGACGTTATATTCTTCAGTAATACTTTTTATATCAAATAAATAATGTTCTAAACATGATTTTTCTTCTTTTTTAGGTTTAGCACTACCAATATTTAATTCCTTATATATTTGAATAGCGTCCGCATTTATAACAATTGCCTGGTATTTTTGAGCCAGCAATTCGCTTATTTTAGTTTTTCCAACCCCAGTTGGCCCCACCACTGCAATAATCAATTTAATCACCTTAAAATTATTATAATATATCTTCTTGTAATTAACAAATAATTTTGTTATATTAAATTTGGTGATTTTAATGCAATCAATTGGGATAATTTGTGAATTTAATCCCTTTCACAATGGCCATCATTATTTTATCAATGCGATTAAAAAAGCTTATCCTAACCATTTATTAATTTTAATATTAAATGGTTATTTTTTAGAACGGGGGGAACCATCAATTATTTCTAAAAAAGATAAAACAAGGCTATCTCTTTATTACGGTATTGATATAGTTTTGGAATTACCTTTTGTTTATGGAACTCAAAGTGCTGATGTTTTTGCTGAAGCCTCTTTGAAAATATTAAATGAATTCCAAATAGAAAAATTGATTTTTGGAAGCGAAACAAATAATAAGGAAATATTAATAAAAATTGCTAACTACCAATTAAATAATCAAACATTTAATAATGATGTCCGCTTAAATTTAAAAACCGGAATTAACTACCCTACAGCAATAGCTAAAGCTCTTAATTTAAAAGATTTTTCCTTTATGCCAAATGATTTATTAGGAATTTCTTATACCAAAGCAATAATAAAAAACAATTTTAAAATAGATATTGAAACTATAAAAAGAACTAATAATTTCCATGATAATCTGAGTGATAATTATATTATAAGTGCCTCAAATATTCGTTTGAAAATTAAAGAAAAACAAAATATTAATAAATATGTTCCTAATAAAACATTAAAATATATTGGGAAAATTGATGAGGAAAAGTTATTTTCATTACTTAAATATAAAATAATAGCTTCAAATAATTTAAGTGATTATTTAGATGTTGATGAAGGAATAGAATATCGGTTAAAAAGCATTATTAATGATGCTCAAAATTATCAAGATTTAATTCAAAAAATTAAAACTAAAAGATATACATATAATCGAATAAATCGGATGTTGGTTCATATATTAATTGGTTTTACTAAACAAGATAATAATATAATTGAACTTGATTATATTAAAATTTTAGGTTTTAATGAAAAAGGAAAAAATTATCTTAACAAAATTAAAAAAGAAATTAATATTCCATTAATTACCAATAAAAGCTCTTTAATTTATAATTATGAATTAAAATCAGCTTTAATATATGATTTAATAACCAATTCTGATACATTTAATTTTGAAAAATTCAATAAACCTGTATATTTTGAATAACTATGGTTATACTATTAGAGTAGTGAAAGAATATTTCACTACATAGTAAGCTGGCAATGATCTTGCCAGCTTTTTTTATTTATTTTAATTGTTATAATATTTATAATAATCTTTTTTTTAAATCAGATTCCTCTTTAGGCGACAAATAAGATAGCGGTAAATCAAAAATAGTAATAGCCCCCGTTTTGCCTTCTTTAGCCATTTTAAATGTTGCTCGCGCACAAGACAATAATACATTGGCAGTAAATTCAGGATTACTTTCCAATTGTAAGAAAAATTTCATTAATTGTTTAGTATTTTCGTCGGTTATGCCTTGAGTTAAAACTATCCCACCATGAGGCATTTTATTATGCTTTTCTTTTAATTCAGTTAAAGAAACAAAATTTACAATTGTATCATAATCAGCAAAATAATTTGGCATTGTTTTAATTGATTTTTCAATTTCATCTTTATTAATCTCATTTTCAATAACAACATAACATTCGCGTAAATGCTTTTCTCTAGCAATTAAGTTTGTTTTACCTTCCTCAGCTTTTTCAATAGCTTCTTTTATAGGTATGGTATATTGTATTGCATCAATAACTCCCGGTATTTTTCTAATTGCTTCTGAATGTCCCTGAGATACTCCTGGTCCCCAAAAAGTTTCAGTATGGCTTTTTGGTAAAATTGTTTCAAATAATAATCTCATTATAGAGAACAATCCAGGATCCCAGCCAATAGATATTAAACCTAATTTACCACCAGCAATTCCCGCTTGATTCATTTTAGCGTAATATTCCGGGATTTTTGCATGATTATCATAACTATCTATTGTATTAAAATGACACAACAAATCTGGTCCTTGAATCGGTAAATCTATTGCTGAACCCCCGCAAAGTATTAAAATATCTAATTTACCTTTCCAATCTAAAATATCTTTAGTATTTAGAACTTTTACATCTGAAATAGTTTTTATATCCTTAACATTCCTTCTTGTAAAAATACCTATTAAATCAAAATCAGGGTTTTGTTTAATTGCTTTTTCTACCCCTTTACCTAAATTACCATAACCTACTATTCCTACTTTAATTTTATTCATTTTTAACTCAACCTCCTTTATTTAAATATATTAACTATTTCCTAAAAATTTATGTATTTTTTTAATAATTTTTAATTTGGCGTCCTCGAAGGGATTTGAACCCTTGACCAAATGCGTCGGAGGCATTTACTCTATCCAGCTGAGCTACGAGGACACACCATTATTTTAGCATAAAAAATAGCTTTTAAAAACTAATTAAAAACTATTTTGGTAAATATCTTAAAATAATCTAATAATATCCTGAATTGCCACATAAATCATCAAAAGAATTAAGAAAGCAAAACCGACAAGATGAAAGGCGTTTTCTACTTTAGAATTTATAGGACTTCCTTTAATTTTTTCAATTATTAAAAATATTATTCTTCCGCCATCAAATGCTGGAAAAGGCAATATGTTAATAAAGCCGACATTAATAGATAAAAATGCGGTTAAATATAACATATATGATAAACCATGACTTAAAGAACTATCGACTACCTGATACATCCCGACTGGTCCAGCTAAGGAATTAAGGCCTATTTTACCACTAAATAAACCATATATTGTTAAAGACATTGTATCAATAATACTTTGAAACTTTACAAAAGCATATTTTACACAATCTACCACTGTTTTAGTTTCTTGACTAGTAACTTCAATTCCAAATACTTTTGATGTTTTACCACTTTCATCTGTAACTTCTTTTGGCTCTATATTATAAACTTTACTATTTCCACTCTCATCTTTTATTTTAAACTCATAAACACCATCAGCGTCTTTCATATGTAAAATAATTTGAGCTGAATCCCAATTCCGAACCTTATAGCCATTTATAGCCTCTATTGTATCTCCAGCCTGAACTCCAGCTGCCGCAAAAGGATGGTTTTCTAAAACCGTTTTAATTTTAGGTGTAAGTATAACTCCTCCCCAAATTAAAGCAATACTAAAAAAAATAATAATAGCTAAAATAAAGTTGTTAATTACCCCAGACGCTAAAATAACTATCCGTTGATACCACTTTTTATTACACATAAAGGCTTCAAGCGGTATTTTGTTATCATCTTCGTATACTTCACCGGCCATTTGAACAAATCCACCAATGGGGATTGCCCGAACGTTATATTTAATATTATCTTTACCCAACTTACTATAAACAATTGGTCCCATTCCAATAGAAAATTCATAAATGTGAACTTTGTATTTTTTAGCCCAGAAAAAATGTCCCAGCTCATGAACTAAAATTATAACTCCTAAAATTAATATTAAAATAATTAATGATAATAAATTCATATTCTCTCCCTATAAAAAAACTCGTAAAATCATAAACAATATTGTTACGATTAAAATGCTGTCTAAACGATCTAATATTCCACCATGGCCAGGCATAATATTTGAAAAATCTTTTATCTTATTATCCCTTTTTATTTTACTAAATATTAAATCACCAATTTGCGCAAAAACAGCTAATAATGCCGTTACTATCAATAATTGGTAACTAAAATCACCAATTAAATTAATATAAATAATAATTGGAACTACTAAGGCGATTAAAAAGCCGCCAATACTTCCTTCAACTGTTTTTTTCGGACTAATATTAGGTGCTAATTTATGCTTACCAATTAGTTTTCCAAATAACATCGCAAAAGTATCTCCTAAAATTGTTATTGAAAATAAATATATTAATAAATATATATTTTGCCCAATAAAAATTAATCCATTAAAACCTAAGCCAATAAATAATATTAATCCTATTAAATAAAAGGCATCTGTAGAATTATAATTTTTTTGATAAAAAATTGTTGGTGTTGATAATAACAATAGCGGAATTAATATTTGAACGTAACTAATACTATTAAAACTTTCACTTTCAAAATTAATAAATACTAAACATAACAATGATATTACCCCTAATATTTTAATTAATATTGGCATTTTTTTATCAAATATACTTAAACTTAATATTTCTTTGTAAGCTAAAAGTGCTAAAACACTAATTAAAAAAATATAATATTTACCACCTAAAATTATTATTGGAACACATATTAAAATAGCAATTATTGCACTTATTATTCTTTGTTTCATAATTTGTTTTTTTATTCCTTCCTTAATAATTATATACTATTTTTAAAATTTAATAAAGAAAATATGAAGTTTTCTCGCTTCATATTTACAAGTGTTCTTCAAATTTTTCTATTTCTTCTAAACTATCTTCTACCATATTTCTAAAACGTTTTTTAAATATAACAACTTTTCTTCTTAAAACTTCAGCTTCATGTTCAACTTTTTCAGCCCTTAATAAAGCATTATTAACAATACGGGAAGCATTTTTTTTAGCATCCTCAATTAATAATTTTGATTCATCAAAAGCAACCTTTTTAATCGTGTTACTTGATTCTTCAGCAAGGATTATTGCCCGATTTAAAGTGTTTTCCAAATTACGATATTTTCCCAATTCTGATGACAAAGCTAATCGTTTTTGATCACAATCCTTAAGCTTATTTAAAACTTCTTCATATTCACGAATAACATCATTAACAAATTTATTAACTTCTTTTTTAGAGTATCCTGGAATACTAGTATTAAACTTCTCCATATTTTACTCCTTTTTTTACCAATTTAATTCATCTTCAATGTTTGTTTTACTATTATTTTTCTCATTATCATCTGTAATTTTACCTTGAACACTAACATTTTTAGGTGCACAAATATATATACCAACGCCTATTTTTTGCATTGATCCGCCAATTGAATATATGCATCCGCTTAAAAAATCAATTATTCTTTTTGCTTGATCAGAAGTAACTCTTTTTAAATTAACTACTACACTGTTACGATTTTTTAAATGATCGGCAATTTGTTGAGCTTCGGAAAAAGCCCGTGGTTCCAACAATATCATTTTATTTCCAGTTTTATTTGCTTCTTTAATCATTTCTGTTTCCGACATATTATAATATTCATCTTCAGTTCCTATTAAATTGTCTTCATCTTCTTCTTTAAAAAATTTTTTAAAATTAAAGGCCATATTTATTCCTCCTATTTTCTTACTATTTAATAATATCAAAGAATTAATTAACTTTCAACTAATTTTATTAAAATTCAACTTTTTCTTTAATATAATCAACTAATTTATCAATATTTAAAGAAATTTGCTCCATCGTATCACGATTTCTTAATGTTACAATATCTTTTTCTAAACTATTATCATCAATAGTAATTGCAAAAGGAGTTCCAATCGCATCACTTCGGCGATATCTTTTGCCAATACTTCCGGCATCATCTATTTGACAAGAAAAATATTTAGTCAATTTATTATAAATCTCATAAGCTTTTTTACCATGAATTTTTTTAATTAATGGTAAAACACTCACTTTTATTGGCGCTAATGCGGGAATTAACTTTAAAACAATTCTTTCATCTGAATTATTAATTTTTTCTTTTTCATAAGCATTTACTAATATTGCTAATAATAATCGATCTAAACCAACCGAAGGCTCAATCACATATGCTAAATATTTTTCATTAGTTTCAGAATCAATAGTTCTTAAATCAACTTTTGATTTTTCCATATGGACGTTTAAATCATAATCAGTTCGATCAGCTATACCCCATAATTCACCCCAACCCATTGGATATAAAAACTCAATATCAGTTGTAGCTGCACTGTAAAAGGATAATTCTTCTTTAGCATGATCACGATATCTTAAATTTTCTTCTTTAATCCCTAATTCAATTAAAAAATCCAGACAATATTTTTTCCAATATTTAAACCATTCCAAATCCGTACCAGGCTTACAAAAAAACTCCAATTCCATTTGTTCAAATTCTCTTGTTCGAAAAATAAAATTACCCGGGGTTATTTCATTTCTAAAAGCTTTACCTGTTTGAGCTACCCCAAAAGGTAATTTTAAACGCATACTTCTTTCAATATTTTTAAAATTAACAAAAATACCTTGAGCCGTTTCCCCACGTAAATAAACTAAATTCTTATTTCCTTCAGTAACCCCTATGGAAGTTTCAAATAATAAATTAAATTTTCTAATTGAAGTATAATCTAATTTTTCACATTTGGGACATAAAATATTATTTTCATTGATATATTTTTCTAATTCTTCATTAGACCAGCCATCCGCGGTTATTTTGCCTTTCGTAAAATCTTCTACTAGTTTGTCCGCCCGATGTCTTGCTTTACATTTTTTACAATCAATTAAAGGATCGGCAAAAGATGCGACATGACCAGAAGCAACCCAAACATCAGGATTCATAATAATTGCTGCATCCAGCCCTACATTATATTCACATTCCTGAATAAATTTTTTCTTCCAAGCATTTCTAATATTTTCTTTTAAATTAGTCCCTAATGGACCATAATCCCAAGAATTAGCTAAACCATTATATATTTCACTTCCTTGAAATATAAATCCATACTGTTTACAATAATTAACGATTTCTTCCATTGTTAGTTTCATACTATCCACCTCTTTCATAATTATACAAAAAAAAAAGCATTTCTTCTACTTTAATTAACTGTTTCCACTAATTTTGACAATTTTATTATAACTAAACTTTTTAATTTAACGTTTTTTAAATAACAATCACCACATAAAGGCACGTATTCAACACTATTAGCAGAACCATCAATTATAATAATTTCACCTTTATCCGTAAATTTATCATTTTCTTTTCTGGCATTAAATATTGCTTTCTTCCCGCAACTGCATATACTGATACTACCTATTTCTTCAATTTCATCAGCTAAAGAAAATAAAGATGCTATCGCACCAGAAAATATTTTTCCGGCAAAGTTACTCTTAAGACCATAAGTAATAACGGGAATATTTATTAAATGAGCAATAGCCCAAAGTTCTTCAATATGACTTTCCTCTAAAAATTCTACTTCATCAACTAAAATTATTCGAGCATTGTAATATATTTTATAATATTCTTCTTTTAATAAAGACTCATTTTCTGAAAGTAAGATATCAACCTTTCGATCAATCCCAATACGGGATAAAATATGATCAGCACCTTTAGTATCTTTTTCAGGTTTGATGATTACAAATTTAAGTTTTTTTTCTTCATATCCATTAGCTGTTTGCAAAATATTAATAGATTTACCACAATTCATTGGTCCATATTTAAAAACTAAATTAGCCATTACTATCACCATTTTAATATTAACATGAATAAATTTTAATTACAAATTTATATTTTCCAATTGCATTTTTTTCTATTATATATTTATAATATTTTTTAAAAAACTTTTACTTTTTAAATAAAGACCGGTATAATTATCATAATAATTATTTAAAAATATATTAATTTCTGTTTTAATATCATCATCTATTTTTATTTTAGAAATACTTTTTATATCAACTAAATAATACATTCTTAATAATTTTAATACTTTAGGATTCATTATTTTTTGGCCCCTATAACATTTTTTACAAATTAACCCCCCATTTGTGGCATCTATTGTAATAATTTCTTTTTGATTATTACAAATCACACAAAAATCCAGGTTTATTCCTACTCCAATAAATTGAAGATATTTTACTTCTAAGATATTTGTCAGGATTAATGGATCTAAATTAGAGTCTAATTTTAATATAGCTTGAATAAACAAATCAAATATTTTTTCATTATTTGTTTCTTTTAAAATTTGATTTGTTAAATCAGTAATATAAGTTAAATAACTAATTAAAATTAAATCATTTTTAATATTTTTCAATGGATTAATTATATCTACTGATACAAGTGTCGAAAGTTTATTTTCTTTATAATAAATTTGAAAAAAACCATAAGTAAATTTAATTGTTGAACTTCGCAAAGTAGATTTCATAGATTTAGCGCCCTTAGCTATAATCCCTAATAAACCGTATTCCTTTGTGAAGACATTAATTATTTTAGAAGTTTCTCCATATGCTGTTTCATTAATTATAAAACCTTCAACACATTTTAACATTTTAACCCTTCTTTGCTGCTTTTTTATATTCTAAATAATCAGATACTTTTCCAGTTTTAGCAAACTTATCCCAAGCTTCCTTTTTATTCATTCATATCACCTTTCTATTTATATTGTGATATGTTTTTTCGTTTTTTATTCAAAATTTTTAAAACCTAATTCTAAAAAGTATTTTTCTTTATCTTTCCAATTTTCAATTTTTTTCACATAAGTTTCTAAATATACTTTTTTTTCAAATAAATTTTCTAAATCTTTTCTTGCTTCAATTCCAATTTGTTTAATTTTTTCTCCATGTTTTCCAATAATAATTTTTTTAATTGAATCTCTTTCAACAATAATATCCACAAAGATATTAATAATATCTGCCTTATTTTCAAATTTAGTAGTATAACAAGTGACGCTGTGGGGAACTTCTTCACTTGTTGAATTAAGAATTTTTTCCCGAACAATTTCACTGGCCATGAAGGAAGATGTTGAACTTGTAAACTCATCTTCATTAAAGTATTTTACATCATCATATAAATACTTTTTAATAACATAAATTAATCTTTCAATATTATCATTATGGGTAGCCGATATAGGTACAATTTCCGCAAAAGAATATTTATCTTTAACTTCGTCAATTTTTTTAATTAATTCTTCATTATTTATTTTATCTATTTTATTTAACACTAAAATAACTGGTACATCATTATTTTTTAAGGATTCTAAAATGTATTGATCCCCTTTTCCAAATCCTGATGCAATATCAACTATAAATAAAATCACATCAACATCTTTTGTTAACGCAATAGCCTCTTTATTTAAAAACTTGCCTAAACGATCAATCGGCTTACCAATTCCCGGAGTATCAACAAAAACTATTTGATAATCTTCTTCATTATAAATTCCTTGAATAATATTTCTTGTTGTTCCCGCTATTGGAGAGGTAATAGCTACTTTTTCATTAATAATTGTATTTAATAAGGTACTTTTACCTGTATTTGGTCGACCGATTAAACTAACAAAACCACTTTTCATAAATCACCCTAATATTATGATTATCTTTTGAATAAAAATAAATCCACAAATAACCGCAAATGCTAAACTTGATACAAAAGCTGCTGCTGAGGCACAATCTTTGGCTATTTTGGCATATTCATTATAATCTTTGGTAAACATATCAACGGTTGCTTCAATTGAAGTGTTAAGTAATTCAATACTAAGCACAACAACAGAAGATAAGATTATTATTGCCCATTGAATAAAAGAAATATCTAAAATTAAGCCAATAATTATAACACTAATTGTGCCAAAACCATGTAACCATAAACTCTGTTCATTCGCATAAGCATAAGTTAAACCATTAATGGAATATTTAATACTATCAATAAATCTTTTAAAACTAAATTTTTTATTTTGATTCTTTGGTACTTCTTGTTTCTTTAAATTCATTTAAAATCAACTCCTGTTTTTCAAACATATTTTTTTCTTCATTTTCATTTTGATGATTATAACCTAATAAATGAAGTAACCCATGAACTGTTAAGAAACATAATTCTCTTACTTCACTATGACTATATTCTTTTGCCTGATTTACCATTTTAGGGATGCATATATATATTTCTCCTAAAAGGCGATAACCATTTACTTTCTTGCCCCCATTATCCTCAAATGCAAATGATATAACATCTGTTGTTTTATCAATTTTACGATAATTCCGGTTAATTTTTTTAATTGCTGCCTCATCGGTAAAAATAATTGTAAAAACACTTTTTTTTATTTTTTCTAATTTTAAAGTTTTTTTTATAACCTTTTCTAAAATTTCGGGATAATTATAGTTATATTCATTAATAATTTCATAGTAATTCATTTATATTAATAACCCCCATAAAACCGAGAATATAAGCAATTAAAGTAAATATTATTATAATACACAAAACATCATAAAGTCCATCTTTTTGAAAAATTTTAGGTAATCTACATTTTACGGCATTTAAACCTACAAATATTAAATAACCGATTGAAGAACCTAAAACATTTAAAATAACATCATCAATGTCAAATGCTCTGCCAATATTATATTGAATTAATTCAACTGAAAAACTAACAATTAAGGTTGCAGTAAACACTGTAAAAATAGTTTTAGGTTTAATATGATAAGCAATATAAAGACCAAATGGTAAAAAGGCGACAATATTACCTAAAATATTAAAGGCAAATAATTTACTTCCAACTGCATAGCGAGTTATCTCAGCAAATGGAATAAAGTTAAATCCCCGTATTATATTAATATCAGTTTTACTTAAAAAGGTAAATAAGATTAAAATATACAAAATAAATAATAAATCGAGTGTTTCTTTATAAAAACAAGTTCTTTGCCGACTATTTTTTAAATAGTAAAATCTAATAACAGTTAAAGTAACAATAAACATTAATAGGATTGGCCATATATCTTTAATTGTTTCTTCAAATAATTGTACAAACATTACTTTTCCTCTTTTCTTAATTAATTATTTCTTCAGTTACAATAAATACCTCTATATCTATTTTACTATCATTTATACTTTTTTTCAAAACTTTTTTACTAATTATCTTTTCATTTGCCTTTAATTTTAACTTTATTTTGTTTTCTGCCTCTAAAAGGGCTTTTTGAAGTCCCGTTTTTTCATCATAAATATATTTTTTTCTAATGATTTCTTCTTCTTTTTCTAAATACAAACGATAATTAAATAAATCAAATAAAATCTTATAGCTACTTTGACTATTTTTTATTCTTTTTCTTAAAATTCTTTTTTTATAATTAAGATGCTGAAATAATAAATTATATCTACTTTTTCCACTTTTTTCATCAATAAAATACTCTAAGGGCAAACTAACACTTACTTCATACCAACGTTCAGCATTAATTATTCCTTCCGCACAAACTTGAGTTTTTAAGGATTCGTTATATACAATATTACCTGTAATTAATAAATCTCCTTCTTTAACATAATCACCAATTGTAACTAAATTTACCCCTTTAAGAACATTTAATCCAGTAATTACCCCATTTTTTTTAGCATAAACATCACAAAATAAAACTTTTTCTTCTTTCTTCGTAATAATTCTTTCTTCAGCTCGAACTATATATTTCATTCCTTTATTTTCAATTTCCAACCAATCTAATTTATCAGGATATTTTTGTAAAATTTTTTCTTTAATTTTATTTATTTTTTGATAACTTTTTTTAAAAGTTAATGGCTTTAAATTATTTTCCAATAATTCTTCTTTAATAATATTTTTAATTTCTTTTTTTTCATGAATTATTTGAATATCAATAATTACATTATTAAATATCAAAAAGAAAATTAATCCACTTAAAGAAATAATAAAAAATAATAAATTTTTGTGAATTAATTCAAAAAAATAATTAATACCGGTTTTTTTATCAATTGTAAATTTATAACTAATAATATACTTTTTAACTTTTATATAATCACTTAAACTTATTTTTAAAAAAACATATTTTTTTGTTTTTTTAATTTCATAAACATTAATATATAAATTGTTTAATTTATTTATTAATTTATAATAATTATTATTTTCTGTTTTAATCCAAATAATATCATTCATGATTATAATTTAAACTTTTAATTGTTCCTTTAATTAATACCTCATTCTTCAGCATTTTTTTAATTAAAAGTTTTTCCCCTTTTACAATTAAAACAAAATCAACAAATTGAAATATCATTTCCTCATTATTAAATTTTTGAATTTTTTCAAAATTATATATGTGAATATAATTCTTATACAACGATACAAAGTATTCTTGATCATATAAAAAATTTTTTATATTATCTTTTAAATTCACATTATCACCATTTAAATTATATGAAAATTAAAAAAGACTATTGCAAAAGTCTTTTCAAAAACCATTAAATCTTAATTAATAACGATCTTTTTTAGATTTACGAGAATTTTTAATGCCTTCTTTAATTTCATTTCTTTTCTTTACGCCAGGTTTCTCGTAATGTTTTCTTTTTTTTACTTCAGAAAGGACGCCGCTTTTAGCTACCTTAGCTTTTAGTTTTCGTAATGCACCATCAACGTTTCCATTTTGAACTACTACTTTTGTCATTTTCCGCCCTCCCTTCGTTTCTGTAAGTTATTATAGCACTATTTCCCCCAACACACAACTAAAAATAACTGCAATAAGCTTCCTTTTTAAAATTAATTTTACAATTTAACTAAGTAATAAAAGAATCATTTTCTTTTTTACGGTTAGTGTTAATCAAAAATTTTATATTTTAGAAAATATAATTTTATTATAAAAACTGTTGACTTTTAATCAACAGTTTTATCTTTTAGTTTAACAATAATTTTTTCTAATACTATTTTTTATTGCTGAACCAACTAACTGCCCAAGTAATAAGAACGTTGAAGCTAATCTAGAAATTGCATTTACCATTGTTGAAGAAATACTGGCTCCGCCATTTATTTCTTGTAATTCAATATTATTTAATACTATCATTTTTATTTACGACATTTAAACGGATTTAAATAACCATCAATAATCCCTATCAAAAATGCTCCTACACCAATTAATGCTAAAGCTAATCCTATACTAGCGCCACCTTTTATTTCAGTTAATTCAGTACTTGCTAATTTATGCATCGTTTCTCCTTTCTATGTTATTTTTTTAATTATTCTTTCTTCTTGATAATATACTTTAATTTTCACAATTTCATTTTCTAATAATTTTTTGGGCATACTTATTTGATATTTTTGGTAATTAATTAAATTTATTTCATCAATTAATAATTCACTAATATTTAAGATTTTAAAATCATACTTTTGATTGTTTACCATAACATAATTAGCGTTATTAATTTTATCAACATCTTTAATTGGTATATTAATAAAGTATTTGCCTTCCGCACAATATAAAATTGATTCATAAACAGAATATATTTTTATATTTAAAACAAAAATCACAAAAATAATTAATACCAAAGTTACAATTATTAACGGATATTTTTTTAACTTTATATTTAATAAATCCTGATAATTATCAAACATTTATTACCTGTTGAAAATAATTATCTAAGTTTTTATGACTAACATATATAATTGTTTTATCTTTAAATAAATTCTTAAGATTATTTATTATTTTTCTTTCAGTAAAAATATCCACTTCACTTAATGCTTCATCAATAATTAATATTTTAAAATCATTAAGACACGCTCTTGCTAAGACGATTCTTTGCTTCTCTCCTCCTGATAAATTATTTGAATCAACATTAATATAAGTCTCATATCTCAATGGTTTATTTTTAATTATTTCATCGACACAGCAAATTTTGCAAATTTCAGTAAATAATTTCAAATTTAAATTCCGAAAAAACAAAATATTATTTTTTAATGTATCAGAATATAAATATTCTTTTTGAGACACATAAAGTATATTTTTCTTAATTGTTGATAAACTAAGATCATTTATAGAAATATTTCCAATAGTCAGATTTCCTTTTTCTAGCTTTTCACATTTGGCAATTAATTTACAAATTGTACTTTTACCACAGCCACTTTTACCTTTTATTAAAATATGTTCTCCCAACTTAACATTTAAATTGAAATTATTTAAAACATAATTTATTTTATTATAACTAAAACTCACATTTTGCAATTTTATATCAAAATTATCAATTTTTTCTTCTTGGCCTAATACTTCTTTTTCAATATTCATAAATTCACTTAATTTATGAATTGATGCTCTTACAAAATTGTATTTAGGTATATTATTTATAATATTTTTAACTGGATCAAGAAAAAAAATCATTAACGAATTAAAAGTTATTAAATTTGGTAAAGTTAATTTATTTTGATAGACTAAAATAAATCCTACGGTATTAACTAAATAAAACCCTATTTCATTGACATATGTTTTTAAACTTATTTGTAAATTACTAGTTTTAATTAAACGGTAATTATCATACATAAATCTACTAACATTTTTCTCAATGTAATTTAATATTTTACCAGTTATAGATAAATTTTTAATACTGCTGATCATCGTTATGCTTTCTACAAATATTGAACTAAACTTATCTTCTAATTCCATATTTTTTAAAATCTTTTTGTATAACACTTTTTTAAAGGTTATACCTAAAATTAAATAAATTAATAAAATTCCTAAAAGAATAAAAAATAAAATCTTATTAATATAAATCAAAACTGGAATTAAAAAGATGATTAATAATGAGTCTAAAATTAAAGATACAAATATTTCTGAAAATAAATTTTTAAAATTGTTTAAATCATTTATTCTGGCAATAATTTCTCCAATAGTTCTAGACTGAACCATCTTTAAAGGAAGGTTTAATATATGATTTATAAAATCTTTAAATAAATGAACATCAATATTTTTGTTTAAATGATTTTCATAATACAATCTAAGTTGACTTAATATTGCTTTGAATAATGTTACTATGAAAAAAAGCAAAAAAATTATTTTTAAAAATTTAAACCCATTATCTAAATTTTCTAAACTAACTTTAAAATAATATCCATTTATTATAGTCAAAATCATTAAAATAACACTAGCTAAAATAATTTGCCAAACTAAACCTTTTTCTGTTTTTATTATTTTGATAAATAAATCTATTAATTTAGTTTCTTTTTTAAAAAAGACTATTTCTCTTGATGGATAAAATTCTATTATTTTTTTAGTCCATATTTTCAAAAATTCATCTTTTGATAATACTTTTTTCCCAAAAGCTGGATCCATTATTATTGCTTTTTTATTATCTAGATGATATAACACAACAAAGTGCTGCAAATTATTTAAAACGACATGACAGATAGCTGGTAAGGTCAAAGAAACATTATTAATTTCGGTTTCTTCAATTTGAAATCCTGCAGAATCAAAACCATACTTTTTAGCCGAATCAATTATATTGAATGCTGTGGTGCCTTCCTGATTAGTACAGGTATCTGATATAACTCTTTCTAAAGTTATGTTCCCACCATAATACTTAATAATTGACAAAAGCGCTGCCGCACCACAATCTTTTAAATTATGCTGTTTAACAACAATGACTTTTTTTATTACATAAACCTCCCTTCACTCAAATTATTACATTAAAATATTATTTATCCTTTTATTGATTCGAATTTTTAATTTTTGAGCATAAGTCAGAATAATTAATCATAGGATTTATTGATAATTGGAGGATATATATGATTAACAAAGAAAATTTATGGTTTATAACCCTTTTTTCATTAATATTAGTTTTAGGAATTTACTATGTCACAATGAAAGATGACGAATTAAAAGTTTCAGCAGTTAAAAATAATTCATCATTAAAATTAGATGTTACGGAAGTTGATTCCCTTGTAGCACTTCGAGTTGAAGAAGAAGAAATGTCTTTAAAAGAAATTGAAGAATTACAAACAATCTTATTAGATGAAAAAACAACAATTGAAGAAAAAAACGATGCTTATGAAAATTTACAAGCATTAAATACACAAAAAGGAAAAGTTGAGGAAGTTGAAAAGTTAATCAAAAATAAATTTTCACTTGACTCATTCGTCAAAATTAAAAATGATCAAATAAATATCGTTATTGCCGGTAAAAATCATGATACTAGCTTGGCAAACGAAATAATTCGCTCAGTTCAGGAAAAATATACTAACCAAATGTACATAACCGTTAAATTTCAGCCATAACATCATCACCACTTTTTCTTCACATTCATAAAATATTATGAGGCAATTATAAAAAGAAAGTGAGGAAAAATGAAAAAAAGCATATTAACCCCAAGAGAAAAACAAGTATTTGAGTTATTAATTATAAATAAATCTACAAAAGAAATTGGAAAACTATTAAATATAAGCGAAAAAACTGTTCGCAATCACATATCAAATACAATGCAAAAATTGGAAGTAAAAGGAAGATCGCAAGCTATAATTGAATTACTTAAATTAGGTGAATTAAAATTATAGACTTCGGTCTTTTTTGGTGATATAAAAAAGTTTTTAAAATATAATTTAATAGGGTGTGCTAATGCTAAAAGAAAGTGCTTTTAAAAGAATATTTATAGCCACATTGGCTTTATTTACATTAATATTTTTATATTTATTTCCTATTAAAAATAATAATGAAGTTAATGAATCAATTACTTATATTAATGCCATAAAAATGCCAATATATTTAATTGATGAAAATAATTATGTAGCTAGAGTTCATATTTTAAAAAATAGTGAAAATATTAATGATAATATTAAAGAAATAATTAAAAATTTAACTATTAATGAAAAAAACGAAGATTATTTACCTGAGGGTTTTAAAGCTATAATACCATCAAATACTAAAATAAATAGTTTTTCTTTAAATAATGGTTTATTAAAATTAGATTTTTCCAAAGAATTTTTAAACATAAGCAAAAATAAAGAAGTTAAATTAATAGAAACTTTAATATTTTCTTTAACTGAACTTAAGGAAGTTAAAAAAATTATGATTTTTATTGATGGTGAAAAACTAAATAAATTACCTCATAGTAAAATTTATTTACCAGAAAATCTAGATAAATCTTTTGGAATAAACAAAGTATATGAATTAAATTCTTTTAAAAACATTGTTCAAACAACGACATATTATATTGCTAAAAATACTGATGAAACTTATTATATTCCAATTTCAAAATATAGTAATGATAGTAATGAAAAAGTAGAAATAATTATCAAAAATTTAAAATCATCGCCTATTAATCAAACTAATTTAATTAGTTATTTAAAAGCATCTGCTTCATTAAAATCTTATCAAATATTAGAAGAAGGTATTATACTCAGCTTTGATAATAACTTAATTGCTGATTTATCCAATAAAAACATTATTGAAGAAGTAAAGTATTCAATTTATTTATCTTTAAGAGATACATATAACATTGAATCTGTTAGTTTTAATATATAAAAATTGACAAAAGCCAAATAAATATATATAATAATTATGATGTTTTTGGCAGGATTTATATTTGGTAATAAAGTGTTTATTGAAAAATAAAGTAATTAGGACTGCCCTAGTGAAATTAAATAAACTCCCTATTATTCAAAATAAACAATTAGCTTTAAATATTAAGAAAGGAGAACAAATGGCAAGATATACTGGACCAGCTTATAAAAAATCAAGAAGATTAGGTTTTTCTACTTTAGAAAACGGAAAAGAATTAGCTAAAAAACCTTATCCCCCAGGAGCTCATGGACAAGATCGTAAACGTAAACTTAATGACTATGGAATTCAGCTTCAAGAAAAACAAAAAGTGCGAATTATGTATGGCTTAACTGAAAAACAATTTAAAAAGACATTTGAAAAAGCTGCTAAAATGAAAGGTATTGCCGGGGAAAATTTATTAACTTTATTAGAGTCTAGATTAGATAATTTAGTTTATCGCATGGGTTTGGCTAGAACCAGACGCTCATCAAGACAAATAGTTAACCACGGTCATATTTTAGTAAATGGAAAAAAAGTAGATATACCATCATATACGTGTAAAATTGGCGATGTTATTTCCGTTAAAGAACAATCTCTTAATCATCCGGCAATAATTGATGCGTTAGAAGTAACGGTTTCAAACCCCGCTTTTGTGGAATTTGATAAGAAAAAGTTAATTGGTAAATATATTAGATTACCAGAAAGAAACGAATTAAATGCCGAAGTTAATGAACAATTAATTGTTGAATTTTACAATAGATAAAAAAAAGATATTTAAACTAAAAAATACCAAAACTGCAAGTAAATTGCAGTTTTTTAATTATTTTCATGAGGATCCATCACAAAAATAGAAATATTATTAGTTTTTAAATAAGCTATCATTTTATTTAATTTTACATAATCAATTTTTTCATATTCTTCTTTAATATTGTCAATAATTTTATTATAAGTAATAATATTATTCTGAATTATATAATTAACTTTTTCGACCCCTTCAAAATTTAAAATTAAATAAGCAATTTGGGCTTTTTGTTTACGTTTTACTTCATCTTCTGTTACTTCTAATTTTTTTAATTTTTCTTTAATTAATTTAATAATTTCTTCTTTAAATCTAGTTTCAAATGATATAACTATTATAACATAATCATCGTATATATTGCCACTAGCAGATAAGGATGTAACTAAATTATTTTCTAATAAAAAATCGTTAAATTCACTGGTTAAGCCAAAATTAATATTTAAAATTAATGATAAAAATATTCTGATTTCCAAATCACTTAAATTTTTAAATTTTGCTTTAGAAATTTTTAAACCTACTTTAACTTTGGGCGCAACTATATTTGCTTTAATTTCTTTATATTTTTCATTTACTTTTTCTTTTTCTTTAATCTTAGTTATTTTAGATTTTTTAAAAATATCAAATTCTTTAGTTGCTTGATTTTGTTTTACTATTTCAAACATTTCATGAGGATTAAAATTACCAGTTATACATAAAAACATATTTTCCGGATGATAAAAACTATCAAATACATTTTTTACATCTTCAATCGTTATTTTTTTTATATTTTCAATATTTCCAATTATCAAATTTCGATAATTGGATTTTTCAAATAAATTTTTAAAAATACCAAAATAATTTACTAAATTAGAATCATCTTCACCCATTTTTTCTTCTTCAACAATAATTCCTTTTTCTTTAGCTATCATTTTTTGAGTAAAATATGGAGTTTGCACAAAATCCAGCAAATGATTTATGTTTTCTTCTATTTTATCCATCGCATAAACGTGATAACATGTATATTCAAAAGTGGTAAAAGCATTAACTTCAGCTCCATTTTTATAAAAAAAATCATGAGCAGTCGTTCCGTCTTTTTCATTAAATTTAATATGTTCTAAAAAATGAGCTACACCCTCAGGTGTTTTAATTCTTTTATTATTAACATTAAAATCAGTATGAATTGAACCATATTTAATTGATAAACTCATAAATACCGAATTAATTTTATCATTAACCCACATATAGACATCTAATCCGTTGGCGCATTTCCCATAATAAACAATCTCATCTAAACCTTTTATATTAATTTCTTTCATTTAACTACCTCACTTTTTAAGGTATAAATAGTATTAATTTTAATTTTTTTGGCAACCTCTACAATTTGTTTTTTATTTATTTGTTTTAATAATGCCATTCTATCTTCAATAGGCGGTAAATTATCATACACATTAAAAACATAATTATTTAAAATTGAAATATTATTATCCAAAGAAATATTTAAAGAAAACAATAAATTATTTTTAGCATCTTCTAAATTTTCTTCACTAAAATTACCTTTAATCATCTCTTTTAAACAATTCATTATTAATTTAATTGCTTTTTTTCTCCCCGACTCATCTAAGGAAACTTGAACAATTAACAAATTATCATATTTTAAATATATACTATAAATACCATAACATAAAGAATTTTCTTCCCGAACTTTTTGATACAGTTTTGAAGATAATCCCCCACTGCCAAAAATATAATTAAAGACTTGAATATTTATATTTTTTTCTTCAATCGTTAAGCCATTTAAATTAAAAATCAAATTTAAATTAGATTGAACAAAATTAGCGTTATCAATAATTGTTAAAGGTTTTTTTCTTAATTTATTTTCAATATGTAATGAGAGCTTACTAGTTTTTATTGTTCTTAATTTAAATACTTTCGAAATAATTTTATATACCTCATCAAAATCGATATTTCCTATTAAAAATACATCACAATGATTATTATTAATCATATTTTGATATTCTTTATATAAAGTAACTGGCGTAATGTTTTCTAATTCTTCTAAAGTTCCTAAAACTGAATAACTTGTTTTACTATCTTTATCCATTTTTTGTAAAGCATTATTAATTGATAATTTTGTAGGATCTTCATTAATACTTTCAATACTTCTTTTCATTCTTTCTTTAATAATATTAAAAGTTTTTATTTCAAATTCATTATTAATGACTTTAGGCTTTAAAATCATTTCAAAAGGAAGCATTAATGCTTTTTCTAAATAACCTTCTTCTGAAATATAATGCGGCGCAATAAAATCATATATAAACATTGTATTAATAATCCCACCGGTTTTACTAGCTGTGCCGTAGAAAAAAGCTTTATACAATTCTTCTAATTTAATAACAACATCTTTTCTGGTACTATATATCTTTGAACAATCTGTTAATATATCACATAAAAAAGTTTTGAAATTTAAATTTTCTTTTTTAACTTCATCTCTAAAATGTATTTCCATATGACAAACTTTTGATTTATCAGTTTTTATTAAATGCAACTTATATGAATTTAAATCATAACTTCTGATTTCCATTTTTATCCCTCTTTTTTATTATTACCATTATATTTTTCTTTATTTATTTTTTTATATTCATTCATAAAATATTCATCAGTCATACCCGCAATATAATCAATTACTATTCTAGCTGGAGTATTTTTATTATATTCTTCAGTCATATTTTTTAAATAAGAATAAAATATTGGCGAAGTCATATTTTTTCTTTCTAAAACCTTTAAATAATATTCAAACATTTCATTAAACATTTTTTCAATGTTTTTGCGTTCTTCCTCGTTGTAGGCATAAAAATAAATATGATTATAATTAAATTTTTTTAATTCCATTATGGCATTATAAATATTATCACTTAATTTAATATAATTTTTATCATAACTATTTTTTAAAATATCCATAATAATAGTATTAACAATTTCTTTATTATTAGTACCTAAAATTTGCGAAATATTAAAAGGAATATCTGATTTTTTTATTAAGCCTACTCTTATTCCATCCTCAATATCTCTTCCCAAATAACCAATTAAATCGCTAATTCGAACAACACAGCCCTCTAATGTTGAGGGTCTTAATTTCAAATCTTTATTTGTATAACTTTCAAAATATTCTTTTAAAAATATCTCTTTTGTTTTTTTAACTGGAACATATATAAAATCAGCAATTTCTCCATTATGACACATAATAGCGTCTAAAACCTGATAAGTAATATTTTTACCTTGACCATAATCTTCAATATTCATTAATATTCTAATACTGTGAATATTATGATTAAAGTACCCCTCTCCATGCTTTAAACTTAAATTATTTAAATGAATTTCTCCAACATGACCAAAAGGAATATGACCTAAATCATGACCTAAAGCTGCCGCCTCAATTAAGTCTTCATTTAAATTCAAAGCTCTACCAATAGTTCTGGCAATTTTACTAACAAATTGAACATGACTCATTCTTTTACTTAAGTGATCATTTTTTTGATATGAAAAAACTTGTGTTTTATCAATATATCTAATATAGGAAAGTGAATATATTATTCGATCAATATCTCGGAAAAAAGGGGTTCTGATATCATCAGTTTCTTCTTTAAACCTTTCTGCCATACTATCTAAACAGGCATATTTATTCAAATTATTATTTTGCTTCATCATATTTTTTTTAATTTTTTCCATAACAACTCCTACAAAAATTATATCCTATTTAATAATATTTTTAAAGACGAACTTTTTTACATACATAAAATTCCGTAAATAAATATGACGAAATATAAATATTACTCTTTAAATTATTAATTTAATCCCATTTATTACGTTCTTATCTTTCAAAAGAAAACGGTACTTCATCAAATATAGTGTATTCTTTAATAATATCCCATATAGTTTCTTCATTTGCGTGATCCATAGCCCAAGAACTCATACAAATACCATTTCCAAATATATTCCATACAATCATATATTCCATATCAATCGCATCAGGGTCTTTCATTTTAAGATACATATTTGTTAAATTAAAAATATCAAGCATTTCTGTATTTGTTTCTCTTAATATTTTCTCAATACAAAAATCTATTAAATCTTTATTTTCTTCATAAAAATAACGTATTTCTTTATTAGAAGAAAAATCAGTTAATAATTCTTTATTATCCATCAATAAAATCAATAAAAGTATTTCATAAGTTTTAATATTTACATTTTCAATTGAATTTAGAAACAAAAGGGATAAACCTTGTCTATAAATTTCTTCATTTAATTCAAATAATTCTTCATCTGCTGATTTACAAATAAAGTCACTACATGATCCAGTTGTAAATACATATGGAATATTTTTTACTTCTACCATATAATTTTTATCATTTTTTACTTTTATTTTCATTAATTACCTCCCTGTTTCATAATTACATTTTACCTTTTTTAAAAAGAAAAGTAAATCTTTTTAAAAAAGTTATTTTAACAGATATCAAAAATAAAAGTATTAAAAATGCTATTACTGCAACGGAAATTCACTTTAACAATTTATTAATTTTTTAGTATTTAAATAATTATGAAAAAAAACTCATATCCATTTATAGTGTTCATTAACCCCAAAATTTTGTTTTATACTTTTCATACCACTTGTTAGATTACTTTTACCTAGTGGTTAATAATTACGACCACAGCAAACTTTCACTGCTTAGCTAAATACCATGCATGGCACAAAAAAACTCCTCAACCAATAAATTGGTTGAGGAGAAGGGTTTTTCAACCTTCTTTCTCTAAAATTTGATTTTTCGACTGCGACGAGGCGGGGCATCGTCGCATATATTCAGATTGACGACAGGGCTTTTTCTCTCGATATTAATTTATCAAAT
>CAYOJY010000003.1:0-31930 GCA_964404455.1 uncultured Muribaculaceae bacterium
TTAAACAGATTAAAATCTGTTTTTTCTTGTCAATAGTAAAAAAATAAGATATACTATAATAGAAATTGAAAGAGGGATAGAATGAAAAAAAATGTACATGAAATAGAAATAAAATTAGAAAAAGAATGGATTGATTCTTTAGACAAAGCTTTTAATAAAAAAGTAAAAGAAGTAAAAGTAGATGGTTTTAGAAAAGGCCATGCTCCAAAAGAAATTTTTCTTAAAAAATTTGGAATTGAATATTTATATGATGAAGCAATTAATTTTGCCATGAAAGATGCCTACAAAAAAGTTTTTGAAGAAAATAAATTAACACCGGTTATTTCGCCTAGTGTAGATGTAGTGGGAATAAGTGATAGTAATGTTATTTTAAAATTCATAATAATTACTACACCAGAAATAAAGTTAGGTGAATATAAAAACCTAGGAGTTAAAAAAGAAAAAATAACAATAACTAATGAAGAAATTGAAAAGCAAATTAATAGTTTAAAAAATAATTATGCAGAACAAATTATTAAAAAAGATGGTAAAGTTGAAAAAGGCGATACTGTTGTAATTGATTTTGTTGGCTATGTTGATGGAGAAAAACTGGAAAGCGGAACAGGAAATGATTATCCACTTGAAATCGGCAGCAATTCATTTATTCCTGGATTTGAAGAAAAATTAATTGGTGCAAAATTAAATGATGAATTAAAATTAGAATTAAAATTTCCGGAAAATTATGTGGAACATTTAAAAAATAAAGATGTGAAATTTGATGTAAAAATAAAAGAAATAACAGTTAAACAATTACCTGAATTAAATAAAGATTTTTACGAAGATTTAGGTTATACAGATATTTTAACTGAAAAAGATTTTAAAGATAAGGTTAAAAAAGATATTGAATCACAAAAGCAAGCTCAAAATGAAGACATTTTTATTGAAAAATGTTTAGAAAAAGCAGTTAAAAATATGGAAGTAGACGTTAATGAAGAAATCATAGTCGAAGAAATTCATCGTATGATAGAACAATATGAACGTCAATTACAAATGCAAGGAATGAATTTAGATACATATTACCAAATGACTGGTACTACCCATGAAGATTTGCATAAACAAATGGAAAAAGAAGCAGAAAAAAGAATAAAATATCGCTATTTGATTGAAAAAGTGGCAGAAGTTGAAAAAGTAGATTTTACGCAAAAGGAAATTGACGCTAAAATTAAGGAAATGGCTGAAAATTATGGAATTACTAAAAAAGAATTATTAGAGGCATATGGCTCTAATGATATAATTAAATATGATATGAAAATGCATGAAGCATTAAAAATCATTAAAGAAAGTAACTAAAATCAACATTAAAAATGTTGGTTTTTAATTTTAATAATATTACTTGTTTTTAGTATTCTAAAATTAAAAATAAAAATAAGTTGAAATAGTTAGTATTATTTTAGTACAATTAAAACCAATTTAGAAGACTGATCTGAAAATAATTTAATAAATCAAGATAGTAAAATAGACGATATAATTTTTATTCCAGTTTTATAGGGCAATAAAGTTATTTATGTTATTTAATAGGTTTAGGCGCCTAGAATAATCCATATGTGATAAATTAATATTTTAATTAAAGAAACTTAAGTTTAGCGAAATTTTTCCTAAACTTTTTATTTTTTTAAAAAAATGAAAACAAAAAATTAAAAATCCGTTTTTTCTTTACAAAAGATGATTAAAAATATATAATAACATTTAAACGTTGGGGGTGAATTTATGCCAAGAGATTATAAAGTCATTTTATTAAAAGAATTAGTTATCCTTCCAAATCAAGAAGTAAAAATAGAATTAGTCTCATCTATTAGTAAAGATACTATTAATGAAGCAATTGAAAATTTTAACAATAAAATTTTAGTAGTTGCGCCTATAAATCGCAAAGAAGAAAACCCTAATGTAGATGATTTGCCCAAAATAGCTGTAGTGGCAGATATTCAAAATAAATTAGAATTATCTAATGGAAATTTAAGAATTACTTTAAGAGGTATTGCTCGTTTAATTGTAACAGAATATTATTATGTAGATAATGGATTAATATTAACTGCTAAAACTGAAAATTTAGTATTACCAAAATTTAGTGTTAATGAAGAAACTGCTGTTAAGAGAAAATTAAAATCTTCATTAAAAAAATATATTCAAGCAAGTAAAGTTACTTCAAATAGCGTTTTAAATATTGTAACAAATTCTAAAAGTTTAAATAAAATTACGGACATTATAACGGTATTTTTACCTTTTGATATTGATAAAAAACTGGAATATATGCAATTAATTAATCCGTTAATGCGCGGTAAAAAATTAATCAATGACTTAGAAGAAGAAATTCAAATATTAAAAATAGAAGAAGAAATTGAAGAAAATTTGAAGTTTAAAATTGTTCAAAAAGAAAAAGAATATTTTTTAAGAGAAAAATTAGCGGAAATAAAAGAAGCTTTAGGAGAAACTAACACTAAGGAAGAAGAAGTAAACCATTATGTTGAATTATTAAAAAGTTTAAATTTAAATTCTAAGTCATTTAATAAATTAAGTGATGAAATAGAGAAATATCGCAATTCATTTAAGGAATCTCCTGATTCATCTGTTATAAAAAATTATTTAGATGTTGTTTTAAATTTACCCTGGAATAAAACGAATGAAGAAGCTACTTCAATTAATAATATCAAAAAATATCTAAGTAAATCTCATTTTGGTTTAGAAGAAATTAAAGAAAGAATTATTGAATATATTGAAATAAAAAATATTAAAGGAAAATCATTAAATCCTATAATATGTTTAGTCGGGCCTCCTGGGGTTGGTAAAACAACAATAGCTAAATCTATTGCTATAGCTTTAAATCGGGAATTTATTAAAATATCAGTCGGCGGATTAAATGATTCCCATGAATTAATTGGTAATAGAAGAACGTATCTTGGTGCAAATCCCGGAAAAATAATTCAGGGAATTAAAAAATGTAATAGTAAAAACCCCGTAATTTTAATAGATGAAGCCGATAAAATGGTGAAAGATTATAAAGGAGACCCAGCTAGTGTATTATTAGAAATTTTAGATAGTTCATTTAATAATCAATTTGTAGATAATTATATTGAAGAACCTTTTGACCTATCAAACGTTTTATTTATTCTAACTGCAAATAATGAATATGATATACCTTATCCTTTACTTGATCGTTTAGAAATATTTAAGTTAAATAGTTATACATTATTTGAAAAACAAGAAATAGCTAAAAAATATATTATTCCTAAAATAATAAAGGATTATGAACTAGAAAATTTAAAAATAAACATTTCAAATGAAACACTAGGGTTATTAATTAATAAATACACTAAAGAAGCTGGTGTAAGAGACTTAGAAAGAATTTTGCATAAATTAATTCGTAAAATTATTATAAATAAATATAATAAGCCAATTAATTCAACAATACTTAAAGAGTATTTAGGTGAATACAAATATGATGAAATAAATTATCTTGAAAAAAAAGAACCCGGAATAACAAACTTTTTAGGATATACTAATACAGGGGGAATAGTTTCTAAAATAGAGGTCATTAAAATAAAAGGAACTGGTAGAGTTCAATTTACGGGTATGATTGGTAAATCACTGGAAGAATCAGTTAATGTAGCTATTAGTTACATTAAAGCAAATTATAAAACAGATATTGCTAATTATGATTTACATATCCATTTTTTAGAAGGGGCAATTAAAAAGGATGGACCTTCGGCAGGAACAAGTATAACAACAGCCATTTTATCTTTATTATTAAAAAAAGCTATTAATAAAAATTATGGTTTTACCGGAGAAATTTCTTTAAAAGGTAATATTTTAAAAGTTGGTGGAATAAAAGAAAAAGTTATTGCGGCAGTAAATAATAAAGTTACAAATTTATATTTACCATATGATAATAAAACAGATATAATAGATTGTAAGGAATATCTAAAAAACGTTAATATTAAATTTGTTAAAAATTACAATGAAATATATTCGGATATTTTTAAATAAATAATAGTAAAAAATGTACTATTATTTTTGTTTTTTCATAAAATTTTGTAGGAGGAATAAATTATGAATTGTATAGTACCTTTTTCAAAAGAAATTAAATTTAGATCAAATATTGGGGAAATTTCTAGTATTTCACTTGAACATGAGTTTAATTTAAATGACGAAACATTATTAGGTAATTTTATTGTATCAGGAGAATATAAAATACATGAATTGAGTGTTAATAAAGAAACATTTTCTTATACTTTACCGTTTGATGTTACATTAAATAATAAAATTCAAGAAGATACTTTATCTTTTGAAATTGATGATTTTAAATATCATATTGAAAAACCAGATATTTTGAAAGTGGAAATTGATTTTTATATTAAAGGCGAAGATGTAGAAGAAATTTTTTTTGAAGAAAGACCTGAAAATTTAAGAAAAATATTTGAAGAGGAAATGAAAGAATTGGAAATAAAAACAGAATTAGAAAATGTTGAAGAAGAAAAACCGGAAGAAATTGATGAAACTATTATTGAAGTTGAATCAATTGAAGATAGAAGTCCAGAAGTGGAAGTAGAAAAAACAGAAGAAGTTGAAACTCGAATTAACGAAAACAATAAAGCGGCAATTTTAAATTTTGCCCAAAATAATGAAGAAAGTTTTATCACTTATAATATCCATATTGTAAAAGAAGGGGAAAGTATAGAAAGCATTTGTAAAATTTATAATAAAAATGAAAATAATATTAAAGATTATAATATGATTTCTAAAATAAATATTGGCGATAAAATATTAATTCCGCAAGATGAATAATATCCGGGTTTTAAACGATATTTATAAGCCATACCGTCATACAATAAAAGGTAAAACTACCATTATTGAAACGTTAAATGGTAATTTTGTTTTAAAAAATAAAAACGCTAATATTAAAGGTTTATATAATTATTTAAAAAGTCGCAATTTTTATAATTATCCAGAAATAATCGATTCAAATAGAAAAGAAGTAAATGTTTTTGAATATATTGAAGATTCAGAAATGCCTAAAGAACAAAAAGGTGAAGATTTAATTAGTTTAGCGGCAATATTACATCATAAAACTGGATATTATAAAGAAGTAAGCGAAGATAAATTCAAAGAAATATATGAAGATATAAAGTCGAATATTTTATATTATAAAAATTATTATAACCAACTTTATAATAATTTTTTTAGCGAAATATACATGTCACCTTCTCATTATTTGTTTATGAAAAATTTTTATAAGATTGAAAGTGCTTTAAATTTTTGTGAAAATGAGCTTGATAATTGGTATGAGATTGTAAAAACTGAAAAAAAAGAAAGAGTTGCGGTTATCCATAATAATTTATCTATTGATCATTTTTTTAAAAATGAAAAAGATTATTTAATAAGCTGGGATAATTATAGAATTGATACACCAATTTTAGATTTATATAAATTTTATCAAAATAATTATTTTGAATTAGATTTTAGTAGTATTTTAGAAAAGTATTTAGATCGTTATCCACTCTTTGATCACGAAAAAAAATTATTTTTTCTTTTAATTAGTATCCCTAAAAAGATGTCTTTTGACAATACTGAATTTGAAAATTGTCGAAATATCAGAAATTATTTAGATTATATTTTTAAAACTGAGGCTTTAATAAGGCCATACTATGCGAGTGAGAAAATAGAATAATAGGGCTACTTCTAAAAATAATATAAATAAATTAAATCTAAACGGAAAAATAAATGTAATAATTAATTGATAAAAAATTAAGCAGCAAAGAAGTAAAACCATTAAAATAGCAAAACCTGGTCCTAAACAACCACTTTTATTACAACTTTTATTACAGTTATTATTACATCCCTGATTCATTTAAATCACCTAATTTATTATATGTGTTTTCAATGTCCTGGTTATAAAAACTATTTAGTCATTTAGGTTAAATAGTTTTTAATATGAAATAAGCCTTGCTAAAATTCCTTAATTATTTTATAATTAATTTAGAAAAGGGTAAAGAAATATGAATAAAAAAGGTTTTGCAATTATTGAAACAATTGTAGTTGTGGTTGTACTTTGTGCATCGCTTTTAATGGTGTATACAACATTTAGTTCAACAATTTTAAATGAAAAAACCAGATTATACTATGATGATATTTCATATATTTATAAAACCAATTATGTTAAAAACTTTATTTTAGAAAATAGCGACTTAACAAATTACTTAAATGCTTATATTAAAAACTTAAATAACAACTCTAATGAAATAGATGATCAAATTGCAATTACGATAGGAAGTAATAGTCAAAATTTATTTGTTCCCAGTAAATTATCATTATATAACAATTTAATATTATTTTATAATATAAATAGGGTCACTATTGTTAAACCTGATTTTGAAATAATTACCCAATGTAGTGATGATGCTATTAATGGCATTAAAGGTAGTTTAAATAATAAAGTATTTAACACTTGCCGAAATTCATTTGCGGGTATTGAGTATAATTTAATTAGTTACATTAGAAGTCTTGGCGCAGAAAAATTGGATAATAAAAATTATTTAATTCTTATTTCTTATCTGGAAACCAAAGATGGAGAATCATGCAATCTTGCCGAAAATATATGTACTTATAATTTTGCATGGTTGGATACAGGAGTAAATTATGAATAAAAAAGGTTTTATTTCAACAACAGTCATTTATTCATTTTTTGTAGTGTTTTTAATGATGCTATTAATGTTGGTAGCTAAATATTCTAATAATCGAATAACTTTTTCCAGTGAAATAAATAAAATAAAAACTGAAATTTTAAATGAAACTACTCCATCAAAATTATTATATAATGCTATATTAAATGATAATGGTGGTACCACAGCCATAGCAGCAAAAGGAACACCAAACTTTGCAACAACAGCCACCACTAACGAAGGAATGTATGCAATGGCTGATGATTATGGAACAAGTTATTATTTCCGTGGAGCAGTGGATAATAACTGGGTAAAATTTGTCGACATATATTGGCGAATCGTCCGCGTAAATGGTGATAACAGTGTCAAACTAATTTATAGTGGAACAACAGCCCCAACAGAAGCGCAAAAAGCGGTGATGACCGGAACCGGAACCCAAATAACAACCCAGGTATTTAATACAATAAGAGATAGTGCCGAATATGTCGGATATATGTATACCCTAGGAGAGCAGCGCGGATTAGGAACAGCAAGCACAATGAAAACACATTTAGAAAGCTGGTATGCAAGTAATTTAGAAAATCAGGATAGTAAAATAGCTGATGTGGTATTTTGCAATGATAGAAGTACATATTCAGGAACAATAGCTGGAACAAACAGAACTGGAAATGGAATAGGAACAACCGCAACATGGTTTGGAGCAGTGAGAAGATTAGTTAGTATAAGTTCATTGGCACCAATTGGAACCGGGCCAAGTTTAGTATGTCCGCATAAAGATGATGCCTTTACAAAGTCAGATACGACCAAAGGAAATGGCAAATCCTTGCAAAAGGTTGGTTTATTAACCGCAGATGAAGCTGCAGTAGCCGGCTTAGCAGCCGGCACGAATAACAGTAGTAACTATTTGTATACAAATAATTACTACTGGTTGGGCTCGCCGTCTTCTTATTATTATAATGAAAATGCTGTTGAGTTTAAGGTGACTTCTACAGGTAATTTGTACAATAATATTGTTCATTATGCTATTGGCATGCGCATGGTAATTTCTCTCTCATCTGATATTTATTCAAGTGGGAATGGCACATGGAATAATCCATATGTGGTGGTATAAGATGAAATTAAATAATAAAGGAGTATCACTAGTTGAAATAATTATTGCGGTTGCGCTTATCTCAATTGTTTTAATATTTTTATATAATTTATTGTTAGATGTTAATGATGAATTAACAAATAGTACTTTTGCAATTAATAATCAAACAAACCGATTAGAAATAATTAATACTGTTCAAAAAGATTTATTAAAAGATAAATTAAAAACAGTTACTTTAACTAATCCCAATAGCAATCAAAGAAGTATTTCTTTAGTTTTTGAAAATAGTGCTACTGCAGTTTTAATTGTGGAGAAAAAAGGCGATCTTTATGAAATAAAATATACTTCTAAAACAGGCGAATTAACAAAATGGACTTTGAAGGATTTAATAGTTAATATGGACAATATTAAAATATGTCAAAAAAGTTTATCATTAACTGAAAATATATATGCTTTAAAATTAATCATATATGTTTATACTGTAAATGATAATAATTCTGAAGTTAAAAATAATGCCTTAGATGACATTGTAATAAATTATATGGGAGAAAATACAGGAACCTTAAACGGACTCAGCGCTTGTTTTTAAAATATAATAATTAATATTAAAGAAATAATTGATGAAATAATTCTGCCTTTAATAAAAGAAGAAAATTTTATGTTTGATTCATAAATCATGGAAAAAACTTGAACATGAATTGAAATTCCTCCAAAAGAAATAATTAATATAGCAATTATTTCTTTTAGTTTTAAAGAAGAATCTAATAATTTTAAAGAATCTAATCCTTGAGTTATTTCAAAAAAACCTTTTATAAAAGTTAAAATCATCTGGTTAGAAAAGAATGATGTAACAACATTACTAATTATCATAAAAAAAGTAATAGTTCCTAAGATTAAAATTATATTATCCATACTTTTTCTAATACTTTTAACTAATAAAACAGCAAATTTTTCTTTAGATGTATTATATATTAAGGATAGATTTTCAGAATTATTAAAACGCATAAAAAAAGCAATTATAAAATTAGATAAATAAAAAATTAAAATTATTTTTAAAGTAATTAAATTATTTAAAAATATCAGCATTAACATATTATATAAAAATAAAGGATTGGGAAAATAAGTAAAATATAATAAGTTTTCTGCTTCTTTTTTTAGGATTTTCCCATCATTATATAATTTATTAATGACATAGGCTGCGGAAGGCATACCAGTAATTAGAGATAATATAAAAACTGTTTGGGCATTTTTAGATAAACGAAAAAAAAGTTTTAGATTTTTTCCAAATATAGCATGTAAGTAATTAGTTAAATTATAATTAATTAAAAAATCTTGAATAATAAACATAATAAATAATGTAGGAAATATTCTTTGTAACCATAAATTAAAAGCTAAAAGAACCGAATCCATTACTAAAAGTCGATTTAAAAAAATTAATATTAATAAAATTAAAGTAAGAATAATTATTATAATGTTTTTATTTTTTTCTTTCATAATTGCTCCAAATTCTGATATAATTTAAAAGGTGGTATAAATGCTTAATAAAATATATGAAAAAATTAAAAAATTTATTTTCTTAAATTATAAATTCCTTTTATTTTGGCTAATTATTATTTTTGTTTTTACTTATAAACTACCTTATGTAATATATAAAACAGGAGGAACTATAAATTTAAATAATAGAATTGATATCACTGATAAAAAAATAAAGGGTTCATTTAATATGGCTTATGTTTCCGTTGTTAATGGAACAATTCCCGCGATAGCGTTATCGTATGTTATTCCTAATTGGGATTTAGAAAAAAGAAGTAATATTACCCTTGAAAATCAATCAATAAAAGATTTAATCAAAATGGAAAAATTAGAAATGCGATCTTCAATTGATGTGGCGACAATTTTAGCCTATCAAAAAGCCAATAAAAATATTAATGTAAAAAACGAAAAATTAATTATTAGTTATATTGCCAAAAATGCTCATACAAATTTAAAGTTAGATGATCAAATAATGAAAGTCGACGGTAAAGTAGTTAATGATATAAAAGAAATTAACGAATATTTTAATCAATTAAAGGAAAATACTGAAATAACAATTTTAGTAAAAAGAAATGGAAAAATAATTAATACAAAATCTTATTTACAAAAAATAGATGATACATTAAAAATAGGTATTACTTTTATCAAGACATATGATTATGAAACAAAACCTAATTTTAAGTTAAAGCCTAAAGGAAGTGAATCCGGTTCTAGTGGAGGATTAATGCTTAGTTTAGCAATTTATAATGAATTAATAGAACAAGATTTAACCAAAGGAAAAAAGATTGTTGGAACCGGAACAATTAACATTAACGGTGAAGTTGGAAAGATTGATGGCATAAAATATAAATTATTAGGATCAAAAAATGCTGATATATTCATTTGTCCAAAAGAAAATTATCAGGAAGCAATAAATATTAAGAAAAAATATAAACTAAAAATTAAAATATTAGGAGTATCAACTTTTGATGAGGCTGTAAGCTATTTAAATAATAAATAAGGAAATTTTTATTCATTTATTGAACTATCTTAAAATCAATAAAACTTACAGTATACAAAATTTTATAGACTTTAACAAAGTATTTTGATAAAATAAACATGTGATTTGAATGAAACTTCTAGAAGTAGATCGTGGTAAACTAAGTCCAATGATGCTGCAATATGCTGAAATTAAAGATAATTACCCTAGTGAATTAGTTTTTTTTCGTTTGGGAGATTTCTATGAACTTTTTTTTGAAGATGCAATAATCGCATCACGTGAATTGGAATTAACTTTAACGGGAAAAGTTGCCGGCTTAAAAGAAAGGGTACCAATGTGTGGCGTTCCCCATCATGCCGTTAAAAATTATTTAGAAAGATTAATTAATAAAGGTTACAAGGTTGCTATATGTGAACAACTAGAAAATCCTAAAAATGTTAAAGGAGTTGTAAAAAGAGGTGTAGTTAATGTAGTTAGCCGAGGAACTATTGCTGATTTTGAATTATTAGATGAACGTAGTGAATCATTTATTTCAAGTGTATTAAAATTCCCTGATATATATTTAATAACTTATTTAGATATTTCAACTGGACATTTATCTACAGTTAAAATCAATTTGAGCGAAGAGTCTTTAATCAATGAAATATTAAGTTTAGGAATTAAAGAAGTTATATTAAATGATAATTTAAATTCTCACTTAATTGAAATTTTAAAAAATAGTTATGGGATAGAAGTAACCATTTCAAGTGAATTTTTAGAAAAAGATTATCCAAAATTTATTGATGAAGAAAATGATTATCGGATTAAAACCGGTTTAAAACATATATTTTATTATTTACAAATTAAACTATTAAAAGATTTAAGCAATATAGATAAAGTTGAAATTATTAATAAATTAAATTATTTAGAAATGGATATTCATACCATTAGAAATTTAGAATTAATAGAAACCTTAAGATTAAAAGAAAGAACATATAGTTTATTCTGGTTATTAGATAAATGTAAAACGGCCATGGGTTCCCGTAAACTTAAAAACTGGTTATTAAATCCTTTAAAAGATATAAATAAGATAAATGAAAGAAATGATAAAATTGAAAAATTAAGCACAGAATTTATTTTAAAAGCAGAATTAAGAGAATTGTTAAATGAAGTTTACGATTTAGAACGTTTAACTGGTAAAATTACTAATGGTTCAGTTAATGCTCGTGATTTAATCCAACTAAAAAACAGTTTAAAAGTTTTACCGGATATTTTAAATATTATCCAAAAAATAAAATTTAATTATAATTTTTCTACTCACAATGATTTATATAATATTATTGAAAAAGCAATTAATGATGATGCCCCTTTTACTTTAAAAGAAGGCGGTTTAATTAAAAAAGGATATAATGAAGAACTTGATGAATTAAAAATAGTTCGCAGTGGTGGGAAAAATTACATTGCTAATTTTGAAAAGAAAATAAAAGAAGAAACCGGCATAAAAAATTTAAAAATTGGTTTTAATAAAATATTTGGTTATTACATTGAAGTTACTAAAGGTTCAATTAAAGAAATTAAACCAGATTTTGGGTTTGAAAGAAGACAAACTTTAGCCAATGCGGAAAGATATGTTTCCAAAGAATTAAAAGAAAAAGAAGTTATAATATTAACTGCTGAAGAAAAAATATTTACTCTTGAATATAATTTGTTTATGGAAATAAAAGAAATAATAAAAACTGAAATTAGCGACATTAAAAAAACAGCGGATATTATTAGTCAATTAGATGTTATTAGTAGTTTATCAGAATGTGCAGATCACTATAATTTAGTAAGACCAAAATTAAACGATAAAAAAATTATGAATATTATTGAAGGAAGACACCCAGTTGTTGAAATTGTTAATAAAAATCATTATGTTCCCAATGATTGTTTTATGGATTCAAATTCTTCAACTCTTTTGATAACAGGTCCCAATATGTCAGGTAAATCTACTTATATGAGACAAATGGCTATTATTACCATAATGGCTCAGATGGGTTCATTTGTCCCGGCTAAATCAGCAGAAATTGCCATTGTTGATAAAATATTTACGCGAATTGGTGCTAGTGATGATTTAGTAAGTGGGGAATCTACTTTTATGGTGGAAATGAAAGAGGCAAGAAATGCTATTTGCAATGCTACCCCAAACAGTTTAATTTTATTTGATGAATTAGGTCGTGGAACTGCAACATATGATGGAATAGCTATTGCTAAAGCCATTTTAGAATATGTGAGTGAAAATATTAAATGCTTTACTTTATTTTCTACCCATTATCATGAATTAACTACATTAGATAAATTATATTCTAATATAAAAAATATTCATGTAAGTGCAATTGAGGAAGGAAATAAAATAACTTTTTTACATAAAATTAAAAATGGTCCTGTAGATAAAAGTTATGGAATTCATGTAGCAAAATTAGCAGATTTACCTGATAATTTAATAAATCGGGCTAATGAAATATTAAATGAATATGAAAGTAATGGTAAAAAAGAAAAAGTAAATCATAATAAAGTTCAATTAACATTAGCTTTTGATGAAGAAAAACAAGAAAATAAATTACTTCATAAAATTAAAGAAATAAATCCTTTAGATATTACCCCAATGGAAGCCTTAAATTATTTATTTGAATTAAAAAATGAAATGGAAAAAGAAGAAATAAAGTGAAAATCCAGGAATGATAAGAACAAAACAAAATTATATTGGCGGTTCTCTAGGAATAATCTTTGTTCCACCCGTATATGAAGAAGTACCGGGATTATTAGAAAATCTATTTGAATTTTTGAATGATAAATGTATAGAGCAACCATTAATTAATTTAGCAATATCTCACGTTCAATTTGAAACCATTCATCCATATTTAGACGGCAATGGCAGACTAGGTAGAATTTTAATTCCGCTTCAACTTGCTTGTTTAAAAAATGAGGAACCCATTTTATTTTTATCAGAAATTATTGAAGTATATAAACCCACTTATTATAAAACTTTGAGTGATAGTAGAGAGGGGAATTACTTACCATTTATAAAATTTTTCTTACAATGTATCATAGACCAATGCTGCACTAATATTTATAGAATAAATAGGTTTAATGAAATATATGAGAAAGATTTAAAAATAATAGACGAAAATATTAAAGGAGCTATAATTTTAAAGGCATTTCCTTATGCTATGAGTAAAGTAGTATTTAGTGCAACAGAAATATCAAAAGACCTAAATGTATCATTAACTTCGATTAGTAAAGTACTAAATAAATTAGTAAAATTAAATATATTAGTAAAAGAGAAAAAAATAAATACTAATAGAATAACATACAGATATAAAAATATTTATGAAGTTTTAGTTGGCGTTGCCAGTTAATTTCGTTAAAACTAAAAAAATATATTACGGTATCCAACAGCTATTCAATGTGATAAATTGATTTATAATTATTTTAAATCAATTTTTCCTGTTTAATTAAAATATAACTTAAGGATATAATAATAATTATATTAATTATTTCGGCAATAACTAAAGCATACATCCCAATTTTACATAATGCTAGAATTAACAATGATATAATTTTTATAATAACGCCGACTAAACTAATTTTAAAAGCACTTTTAGCTTTACCAATCGCTTGAAAGATGGAATAAAATATACCTTCTAAATAAAATATAACAAAAAATGGAGCTAGTATTTTAATGTAATCACTTCCAAGATTAGTATTATATAAAGTATGAAGTAAAAAATCTCGAAATATAAAAATAAATATAGAAAAGGCCAAACCAACAATAAAAGTAAATAACAATACCTGCCTTATTCTTTTTTTTACCATTAATTTATCATTTAAATGATAAAATTTACTTATTTCTGGTATTATTGTTTGCGATAAAGCTTGAATAAAAAAGGCCGGCATTGTTAATATTGATATAGCATAGGCATTATAAGCCCCGTATTCTCTTAAAATATAATTTAAAGAATAACCTGAAAATATTAAAAAATTTGTTAAAATGATAGGTTCAAAAAAATAACCGATATTACCAATTACTTTACTAGAAACTGTTGGAATAGCCAAAGATAAAATATCATCTTTAACCTGTTTATTATAAGTAATATCTTCTTTTTTTAAATAAACCTTTTTAGGTAAGAAAAAAAGAAAAATTATTATACTGAAAATTTCAGATATAATTGTCAGGGAAATTAAACCAATTACTGCATGTAAAACGCTAATCATTAATAATTTAGGTATTATTATTATGATAATTATTAGTCGCAAAATTTGTTCTAAAACATTAGATACCATATAAGGAAAAGTTTTTTGTTTTCCTAAAAAATAACCTTTAATAATTGATGAAATAGATACAAAAGGTAATGTTAGACTCATGGCAATCAATAAATATTTACTTCTTGGTTCATTTAATAAAGTCGTGGCAATAAAATCACTGCATAAAATCATGGAAAATATTACAATGAAATTTAATAACAAAATAATAATAGAAGCATTTCCCATAATAGATATACTTCTTCTTTTTTCCTCCGCAACCAATTTAGATATAGTAATAGGTAAGGCAAGGGTGGCAATAGTTATAAGCATAGAATATGTCGGCATAACTAAGGAAAATAAAGCAATTCCCTCATTACCAATCATTCTGGTATAGATGATTCTAATAACAAATCCAATTGCCCGAGTAATTGCCCCTCCTACTAGTAAATATAAAGTAGCAGTTATAAAATTATTTTTTTTGAGCATAGTTTCTCCTTTAAATATTATCTAAATTGTTATATAATAAATATATGAAAAGGATGAAGTTAATATGGAAGAAATTAAATTTAAATCAATAACAGATTTATACAAAAGAGTGTTTCCAGCTTTAACTACTAAAAAAGTAGAATTAGCAAAAGAAAAAATATCAATAACTGAATTAGAACTTTGGAATTATTTAAAAAATAATAATTGGGATAAAGCTAATAACTTATCCTTAGCGGAAATGGTTAATGATATATTAAATTTAGATATAAAAAATTTTTTAGAAAACAAAAATAGTTAGGTGAAATAAATTGATTACAATAAATGACATCTTAAATAAAGTTGAAGATAAAAAAAGCGTTGAAAGAATTAACAAAGCTTATCTTTTTGCTTTAAAAAAACACGAAGGTAAAAAAAGATTATCTGGAGATGATTATATTACTCATCCATTAGAAGTTGCTAATATTTTACTTGATTTAAATGTGGATTCTGAAACAATTATGGCAGCGCTACTTCATGAAGTAATTAATAACGGCGATAGCGAAATAGCTTATGAAGAAATAAAAAAGGAATTTGGCGAAGAATTAGCTAAGATTATTGATTCTATTTCCAAAATAAATAAATTAGAATTAAATGATATTGCGGAATCATCCGCCGCTTATTTAAGAAAAATTTTAGTAGGCATGGCTGAAGATGTTCGAGTTTTATATGTAAAATTAGCTGATCGCTTACATAATATGAGAACTAATTGGGCACTTGATGCCTCTAAGCAAAAAATAAAAGCCAAAGAAACCATGGAAATATTAGTGCCGATTGCTCATCGTTTAGGAATGAATTCAATTAAAAGTGAGTTGGAAAATTTGTGCTTACAATATTTAAAACCAGATGTTTATAATGATATTTTAGAAAAGTTAAATGTTTCGGTTGAAGAACTAAATGATGAATTAGAAAATATGAAAGCTAATTTAAGTGAATTATTAAAAGATGCCGGAATTAATTTTGAAATAAAAGGTCGGGTAAAAAGTATTTATAGTATTTATAAAAAATTATCAACCGGAAGAATCTGGGATGATATTTATGATATATTAGCTTTAAGAATTTTTGTTGATAAAGAAAGTGACTGTTATGCTGCAGTTGGTATTATCCATTCAAAATATCGTCCAATTTCTAAAAGATTTAAAGATTTTATTGCATCACCTAAAGCCAATCTATATCAATCTTTACACACCAGTGTTTTTGGCGAAAACGGGAAATTATATGAAATTCAAATAAGAACTTATGAAATGGATGAAATTGCTGAAAAAGGAGTTGCTTCTCATTGGTCATATAAAGAAAAAGGTTCCCAAAAAATTCAAAGTATGATGGAACAAAAATTAGAACTTTTTAGAAATATAATTGAATCAAGTATTAATGATAATGAATTTGAAAGTACTTTTGAAACTAATTTTTTAAATGATTTAATTTATGTGTATACTCCAAAAGGGGATGTTGTGGAATTACCAAAAGGTAGTTCACCAATTGACTTTGCTTATAGAATTCATTCAAATATTGGGGATACAACTGTTGGGGCAATAGTAAATGATATAATTGTGCCATTTACCCATGAATTAAAAGATGGCGATATTGTAAAAATTAAAACCAGTACTAATGCTAAACCAAATAAAAACTGGTTAAATATTGTTAAAACAACTCAAGCAAAAAATAAGATAAAATCTTACTTTAGTAAAAATGCCAAAGAAGAATATATTTTAAAAGATAAAAATATTTTAGAAAAAGAATTAAGAAAAAGAAAAATTAAATTTAATGATATTTTTAAGGAAGAAAATATAAATAAAATATTAAAAATATTAAAATTTAAAGATGAAGATGATATTTATTTATCAATTGGTTCTTTAAGGCATACAGCAAGTTATATTATAAACTTAATAACTAATGAGGAAAGTATAACCCATGATGCATTTTTAGATAAGGATAAAAGAAAAAAATCTGAAAAAAATAGTTATCGAGGAGATATTTATGTTTCAAATGAAAAAAATATTTTAATTAATTTAGCAAAATGCTGTCACCCGATTAAAGGAGATGAAATAATAGGATATATTACCAAAAATCAAGGAATAACAGTTCATAAAAAAGATTGTGAAAATATAGCTTTTCATAATGATCGAATTATTAACGTCCAATGGAATTATGATATTAGTAATGTTTATATTACAAATCTCTATATTTCAATATCCGATAATCATAATATTATTTCCAATTTAATAGAATTATGCACTAAAAAAGATATAATTTTACAATCATTTAGTGCCTTAAACAATAATATATTAAACATTTCCGTACAGGTTAAAAATAATGAACAATTAGAGGATTTTATTAATGGTGTTTTTCGAATTAAACATGTTAAAAATGTTAGTAAAAAAATAAGGGATTTATGAAAGTAATAGTTCAAAGAAGTCAATATAGTAAAGTTGAAATAAATAATAAATTAATAAATGAAATTAAACAAGGTTTAGTTTTATTAGTCGGTTTTAATATAAATGATAATGATGAAGATATTAAATATATGGTTCAAAAAGTAATTAATTTAAGAATATTTAATGATGATAAGGGTATTATGAATAAATCAATTTTTGATATTGGGGGAGAAATTTTATCGATTAGTCAATTTACTTTGTACGGAGATACTAAAAAAGGAAATAGACCATCTTATATTAAAGCCTTAAAAGGTGATGATGCCTTAATATTATATAATAAATTTAATGAACAGTTAAATGAATACATTAAAACTAAATCAGGAATATTTGGTGCTGATATGTTAGTTTCAATTAAAAATGATGGACCAGTAACGATTATTTTAGAAAGTAAAAGTAATATGGAGGAACAAAATGAATGCAAAATATAGTTTAAAAAATTTAGATGAAAAAGTAATTCTTTATGGATGGGTTTTTAAAAAAAGAAATTTAGGGGGAGTAATATTCATTGATTTAAGGGATCGAAGTGGTTTAATTCAACTTATAATTAACCCAGATAATAAATATTATGAACTAGCTAAATCATTAAAAAATGAATTTGTCATTAAAGTAGAAGGATATATTAAAAAAAGAAAAAATATAAATAATAATATATTAACTGGTTATATTGAAGTAGAAGTAAATGAATTGACTATTTTAAATAGTTCTAGAGAAGTGCCCTTTGAACTAACCGATACCACAACTGCTCTTGAAGATACAAGATTAAAATATCGTTATTTAGATTTAAGAAGGCCAATTATTAGTAACAAATTAGTTACAAGACATCATATTTCATTAGCGATCCGAAACTTTTTAAATGATGCTAATTTTATTGAAGTTGAAACCCCAATTCTTTGTAAAAGCACACCCGAAGGTGCGAGAGATTATCTCGTACCTTCAAGGGTGAATAAAAATAAATTTTATGCACTTCCTCAAAGTCCGCAAATATTTAAACAACTTTTAATGATCGGAGGAATTGGTAGATATTTTCAAATAACAAAATGTTTTCGAGATGAAGATTTAAGATCAGACCGTCAACCCGAATTTACTCAAATAGATTTGGAAATGAGTTTTATTAATGAAAATGATATTATGTCATTAACCGAAAATTTAATTAAACATATTTTTAAAGTTATTAAAAATATGGATTTTGAATTACCAATATTAAAAATGAAATATAGTGATGCTATTGCAACTTATGGAAGTGATAAACCAGATTTAAGATTTGATTTAAAAATCAATGATATTTCCTCAATTTTTTTGAACACTAAAATTGAATTTTTCAAAAATAATTTAAATAATAAAGAGATTATTAATGCAATAGTCATCAAAAATAGCCTAGATAAGTTTTCGAGAAAAGATATAGATAATTTAAGTGAATTTGTCAAAAAATTTCAGGCACCGAATTTAATATCCTTAAAATATGAAAGTGAATTAATAGGTTCCATTGTTAAGAATATGGATGAAAAAGAAAAAACAAGTTTGATTAAAAGCTTAAATATAGAAAAAAGTGATATGGTCTTTATTATAAGTGGAAAATATGCAGATGTAAAAACAAGTCTAGGAGCACTTCGATTAAAAATTGCTCATGATTTGAATTTAATAAATGAAAATGAATTTAAATTATTATGGATTGTTGATTTTCCTTTATTTGAATATAACGAAGAAGATAATCGATATTATGCTATGCATCATCCATTCACAGCTCCAAAAGATGAAGATGTCGATAAAATGATAATGAAAAAAAATGAATGCTTTGCTAAAGCTTATGATCTTGTAATTAACGGATATGAAGTAGGAGGAGGATCCATTCGAATTCATAAAAAAGAAATTCAAGAAAAAATGTTTCAAGCTTTAAATTTAAACCAGCAAGAAATAAAAGATAAATTTGGTTTTTTCATCGATGCTTTAAAATATGGTACTCCACCGCATGGTGGTATTGCTTTAGGATTTGATAGGTTAACGATGCTTTTAACCGATACAAATAATATCAAAGATGTAATTGCTTTTCCTAAAACAGCAACTGCTAATGATTTGATGAGTGAATCTCCAAGCTTTGTAGAAAAATCACAATTAGATGAATTAAAAATTGAAATCAAAGAAAACAAATAAGCAATATTACAAACCATGAGTAAGTTATCTTAGAATTAATTTTAAAATAATGTTCCAAAAATAGGGCATATTAAAATAAAACAAGGTAATATTAGATTTAAATAAAAAAATAGTATTAAAATTGATTCAATTATGTTAAAATATATTTAAAGTAGGAAGAGGTAAGATTTATGAAATTAAAAAGTGGTTTTACTTTAGTTGAACTAATAGCGGGTATTGCGGTATTAGCAATAATTACTGCTATTATAACTGCGGGATATTCAGGTATTAAAAATAGTGTTTTAGATAGGCAATACCTCAATCTTAAAATAAAAATTGAAGATGCTGCTGAAAAATATGCGCGAGAAACTTCAATTGTTACAGTTTCAGTTGCTAAATTAATTGAAACCGGTTTTTTAAAGCCTGATAAAGGTTTTGTTGTTTATAATCCTAAAAATAATGAATCCTTAAATTGTAATATAGTTGAGGTAAGTGTAAAAAACGGGAAATATACAGGTGAATTATCTGAAAAAAGTATTTCCCATGATGGAAATTGCGATGATTATGTAATGAAAATTAATAATTTAATTATTATTGAGTGCATCGGAACTGTAGCTGAAATTAAAAAATGTGAAAACGCAGCGAATAAAACAGGAGTATGGTACACTGGTGCCGTAAAACTTAGTGCCAATGATTCAATTAAAGGAATTGCTAACTATCGCTGGACAAGCTTAACCGGTTCTTTTAGTAATGATGCCGAAGTTATAGTGAAAACACAAAATACATTATCTACTATTTATACTTTAAATGTGATGCTGGAAAATGATAAAAGTAGTACTTATAATAAGCTAGTTCAAATTGATAATGAAACTTCTAAAATTATAAATATTGATAATAATGATAATTGGTCAAATAAAGATAAAACTATTATTATTACAGCTTCTGATGGTGTGGGTTCAGGAGTCGAAAAATATTATATTGGTACAAATAATACTTGCCCTGATAATGAGTTTCAAACATCAGAAAAAAAAGCTTTAGATAACGGAACATATTATGTCTGTGTTTTAGATATGGTGGGGAATAAAAGTGCACCTCATGAACTCACAGTTAAAAATATTGATAAAAACCCGCCAATCATTGCCAACATAGTTAAAGACCCAGCTGAACCTGCAGCTTCAGTAACAATAAGTACAACTATAACTGATAATGAAAGCGGTATTGTTGCTTATGCCATTAATAAAAATGATAAAGTAGAAAATGTAACTTGGACAAATATTTCAGAAGTAAAAGAAAAAACCATATCACAACCAATAACCGCCAGTGGAACTTATTATATCTGGGCTAAAGATAAAACGGGTAATGTAAGTAATAAAAGCATTGAAATTTTAAGTATAATGCCAGTTATAACAAATATTAAGATTAATCCTTCAACCTGGACAAAAAATAATGTAACAATTTCTGCTGATATTCAATCAAATGGAAGTTCTATTCAGGGACATTCAATAAATTTATACAATTGTGGGACATTTACTACTTCAAGTGCAACTGCAATAAGTAAAGCTGTTTCAACAAATGGAAATTATTCAATATGTGTCAAAGATCAGTTTGGTAATATTGTCGAATCTAAAATAAATATTACCAACATAGACAAAACCGCCCCAGCGATTGCGAATATCACCAAAAGTACAGAAGCATGGGTTTCATCTTTAACGATAAACACAACTATAACCGACAATGAAAGTAAAATAACCGCATATGCTGTAAATCAGACCAGTAATTCAGCAAGTGTTACCTGGACAAATATTGCGGAAACAGCCAAACAAAATGTTTCCCATACAGTAACTGCCAATGGAACATATTATATCTGGGTCAAAGATAAAGTAGGAAATATCAATAACCGAAGCATTTTAATAAAAAATATCGGGGTTTTAAAAACCATAAGCTTTTCAAGTGGTGATTTAAGTTCTCACACCTACAATAAAACTTATAATACTGGTTACCAAATTGTAGCTATTAAATCAGTAACCTCAAATAATGGTTATGTTTCAGGCGTTTCTCACTCAGGTAGTAAGGTTTATTTAACGGTTAGTAATGGTAATTATTATACCAAAAATAGGCAAAGCACTTGTTCTACTGCTGCCAGTTACACTTCAAGAAAATCTACTACAAGTTGTAATCGATATTATTGCCCTTATGGAGGTACCATAAGTGGGACAACTTGTACTGGTCGTAGTTGGAAAGGCGAAGGTTATAACGATTATGAATGTCGAAGTGGTGGTTGGGTACCGGTTTATTATAGCCAAAATGTAAATTGCGCAACAGGTTATACCCGTTCAAGTACCACCTGCGAATCTCCGCCCACGCATTATTGTTCAAATAATGGAGCTAGATGGAGGATTATTTGTTCTGCTTGGTGTTATTGGCGAGGAAATTATGCAGCAACTTGTCAATCAGAAAAAACAACTTATTATTGTCCGAGCGGATACACTGAGTATGGCAGCGGTTGTTATAGATGTTCAACTGGAAGTTTAAGCGGAAAAACTTGCTATTATTCCTGTCAAGAAACTTATTATTATTATAATTATTACATAACGATTGAAATATATGTGTGAGGTTAAAATGAAAAAAACAATTATTATATTTTTAACATTAATTTTAATTACCGGTTGTGGTAAAAAAGATAAAGATGAACTTAAAGCTATTTATAAAAAAGAAATTTCTAATTTACTAGAAAAAAGTTATAATATATCTTTATTTTCTTATGGAAAATTATTACTTGACGATGAAAAAATTCTTTTGGAAGAAAAAGAATTTTATTTAGTTAAAAATGGTTTTGCCAAAAACTTAAAAGAATTAAATGAATTGTTAAATGAGGTTTATCCAATTGAAAAACACGAAAATTTTTATGAACAACTATATGGTAATAAAAAATTTGTAGAAGTAAATAAAAAGCTTTATGTTCATGAAGAAAAAGAAAGTTGTGACATTGGGGAAAATTATGATTTTAATGATTTTGAAATTACGCAGATAACTGATGAATATATTGAAATATTTTTAGACAATTTTTATTATCAAATATTTAAAAAAGATGATAAACTTTATTTTGTTGATGATGTGTACAAATGTTTAGATATAAAAAACAATATGTTAAAAATTCCGGAAAATGAAAATTAAAAATTAAATAGTATTATTTAAAGTAGGAAGAGGGAAGATTTATGAAATCAAAAAGCGGTTTTACTCTAGTTGAACTATTAGCGGTAATTGTTGTTTTAGGAATAATTCTTGGTATAGTAACAAGTGGATATTTAGGTATTAAAAATAGTGTTTTAGATAGGCAATATCTCAATCTAAAAATTAAAATTGAGGCCGCCGCCGAAAAATATGCTCAGGAAACTTCAATTATTACTGTTTCAGTTGCTAAATTAATTGAAACTGGATATTTAAAACCAGATAAAGGCGATATTATTTATAATCCTAAAAATAATGAATCTTTAAATTGTAATATAGTTGAAGTTAGTATTAAAAATGGTAAATATATAGGCAAATTATCTGAAAAAAGTATTGCCCATGATGGAGAATGTAATGATTATGTAATGAAAATTGATAATTTAATTAACATTGAATGCATCGGAACTGCAGCTGAAATTAAAAAATGTGAAGACGCAGTAAATAAAACAGGAGTATGGTACACTGGTGCCGTGAAACTTAGTGCTAGTGATTCAATTGAAGGAATCATAAACTATCGCTGGACAAGTTTAACTGGTTCTTTTAGTAATGATGCCGAAGTTGTAGTAGAAATTCAAAATACATTATCTACCATCTATACATTAAATGTGATACTGGAAAATGATAAAAGCAGCACTTATAATAAGTTAATTCAAATTGATAATGAAACTCCCAAAATTATAAATATTAATAATAATGATAATTGGTCAAACAAAGATAAAACTATTACTATTAAAGCTTCTGATGGCGTGGGTTCAGGAATTGAAAAATATTATATTGGTTTAAATAATACTTGTCCTGATAGTGAGTTTCAAAAAGAAGAAAAAGCGGATTTAAATACTGGAACATATTATACTTGTGTCTTAGATAAAGTGGGGAATAAAAGTCTTCCTCGGGAAATCATAGTTACAAATATTGATAAAAATCCTCCCATCATTGATGACATAGTTAAAGATCTTGTTAATCCTACAGTTTCGGTAACAATTAGTACAACAATAACTGATAATGAAAGTGGTGTTGTTGCTTATGCTATTAATAAAAGTGAAGATTTAGAAAATATAACCTGGGAAAGTATCTCAGAAGTAATAGAAAAAACAGTATCTCAAGAAATAACTGAGGATGGAATTTATTATATCTGGGCTAAAGATAAAACAGGAAATGTAAGTAATAAAAGTATTGAAATTTTAATATAATGGCACTTATAACCCAAAAGAGGAATTTTGATAATTACTCTGAAATAACCATTGCTAATATAAATTAAAAACAGGGCATAAACAGTTTGAGTAAAATTTATTGTAAATAAATTGACTAAATTGATAATTTAGTTTAAAATAATAATAGGATTTTCTGGAAAAACGAGTAATATATTTATTATTATTAAGAGAAGGCTATCTAGGTGAAAAAGCCGATAAAAATAATATATGAAAAACATTTTTTAAAAAACAGAAAAACGCATAAGTGCGATAAAGAATAAGACCTAAAAAGTAAGGTGGTACCGCGTAATAATACGCCCTTATGCTTTTAGGTATTTTTTAATAAAAAAGGAGAAGGATAAAATGATAACAAAACCAAAAGGAACCCATGATTTGTATGGAGTAAATGGAATTATTTTTGAAAGAGTGAACGATATAATTAAGGATTATATGAAAATTTATAATATTGAATATATTCGAACACCTATTTTTGAGGCTAGTGAATTATTTCATAGAACAGTAGGGGAAACTTCAGACATAGTATCAAAGGAAACTTATGATTTTAAAGATCGGGGAAATAGAAATATCACCTTAAGACCAGAAGGAACCGCTGGAGTAACGCGAGCTTTAATAGAAAATAAATTATATGGAAATCGTCATGATGTCTTAAAATATTATTATCAAGGGACTATGTATCGGTATGAAAATCCTCAATTAGGTCGATATCGGGAATTTACTCAGTTTGGAATAGAATTTTACAATGCGAATAATGCATTTGTTGACGCTGAAGTTATTAGTATAGGTTATAATTTATTACAAGAATTAGGGTTAGAAAATGTAACAGTAAATATCAATACCTTGGGAGATAATGAAACTCACTTAAATTATAAAAAAGTTTTACAAGAATATTTAAAACCACACATAAAAAAATTATGTGTAGATTGTCAAAATAGATATGAAAAAAATTCATTAAGAATTATTGATTGCAAAATTGATGCTGAAAATGAAATAATAAAAAACAGTCCTAAGATAAAAGATTATTTAAGTAATGAAAGTAAAAGTAATTTTAACAAAATAAAAGATTTACTTAATATTTTAGAAATTAATTTTACGATTAATGAAAAAATTGTTCGCGGTTTAGATTATTACACAGGGATAGTATTTGAATATATTGATGAGGACGGGGTCGTTCTTGGCGGGGGCGGAAGATATAATAACCTGGTGGAAAATCTAGGGGGGCCAAATATACCAGGAGTAGGATTTGCGCTCGGTTTAGAAAGAATTGTTCATAAAATTAAAGAAAAAATTGATAATTCCAATTTAGGTATTTTTATTGACGTCTATATTTTAGCAATAAATGAAGAAGAAAAGTACCATGCTCTTAAAATCAGTCAAAATTTAAGATTAAATGGTATGATTGTTGAAACCAATTTTAATGATTTAAGTTTGAAATCTCAATTTAAAATAGCCGATAATCTTAATGCTGGATATTTAATAATAATGAATGAAGAAGATTTAAAATTAGGAATTATTAACCTGAAAAATAATGCAACTAAAGAAAATATTAAAATTGATGAAAATGAATTAATTGATTATTTAATACAAAATATATAATATAAAAGGAGAAAAATAATGAATTTTACAAAAGAAGAAGTAAATAAATATGCCGATAAATTACTATTTGATTTAACTGATGAAGAAAATAAAATGATTTTAAATGAATTTGCGGATATTAAAGAAAATATGGAATTAATTGCAAATTTTGAAAATATCCAAGATATAGAACCTTTAGCTTATCCATTTTTAGTTGATGTAAAATTAAGAGAGGATATTTCTAGTGAATCTGATGATATTGAAGATGTTTTAAAAAATTGTAAGGCAAAAGAAGGTCGGGAAATAGAAATACCGAAAGTGGTGAATTAAATGAGTATAATTGAAACATTAAACCAAAATTTAAAAAATAAAAAAATAACCAGCGAAGAATTAGTTCAAAAATCTATTTTAGAAGCTAAAAGAACTAATGACAAATATAACACATTCGTTACAATTTTAGATAATCCAAACAACGAAATTAAAAGCGCTAGCATCTTATCAGGAATACCTTATGCCGCCAAAGATAATTTCTCTACAAAGGATATTTTATCTACTGGTTCTTCCAATACTTTAAAAGACTATGTTCCATACTTTGATGCCACAGCCATTCAAAAATTAAAATTAACCGGAGCTGTTTTAATGGGGAAAACTACTTTAGATGAACTAGGAATGGGTGGTCTAGGAATTACAGCTCACACGGGGGTTGTAAAAAATCCCTGGGATAAAAATAGAATTGCTGGAGGTTCATCAGCCGGTTCAGCTGTTGCAGTTGCGCTTGGAATAGTACCTTTTGCTTTGGGTTCCGATACAGGCGACTCAATACGTAAACCTGCAGCGTATAACGGGATTGTCGGTTATAAACCCACATATGGTTTAGTATCACGCTATGGTTTATTTCCTTTTGCATCTTCTCTTGATCATGTTGGGGTTTTAACAAGGAGCGTAAAAGATGCTGCTTATGTTATTGATGCAATCAAAGGGCAAGATGACTTTGACATGACTGCGTGGGATTCGGCAAATATTTCTTTGATTAATAATATTGATAAAGATATTAAAGGTAAAAAACTATTTTTCATTAAAGAATTATGTGAATATCAAAATTATGAAACCAATGATAAAGAATTAGCAGAAATATTAAATAATTTTAAAAAAAATATTGAAAAAATAAAAGAACTAGGATTAACAATAGAAGAAGTTTCTCTTGATATTAATTTATTAATTGCCTTAAGACCAACGTATGATTGTATTTCCAGCGCTGAGGCTACCAGTAATTATTCAAATTTAACCGGTTTAATTTTTGGACCAAGAGGAGAAGGCTTAACAACTGAGGCGATGATGAGGGATTATAGAACTAAAAATTTTTCATCATTAATTAAAAGACGTTTAGTAATTGGATCATATGTTTTACAAAAAGAAAATCAAAATAAATATTTTCTTAATGCCTGCAGGGTAAGAAAAATTATTGTAGAAAAATTCACGAAATTATTTGAAGAATATGATGGTTTTATTATGCCATGCAGTGGGGGAATTGCTCCATTATTTGAAGAAATTGATAAAAAAAATAGTAAAATTTTCAATGCCTTAGAAAATTATTTATTAACTGGAAATTTTGGTGGCTTTCCCTCAGTTACTCTTCCTAATGGATTTAATAAAAATATGCCAACGGGAATAAATATTACAGGACGGATTAAGGATGACGCAAACATTTTAAATATTGCTTATAAAATAGAAGAATTATTAGGTTTTATGGGGCAAACTGCAAAGGAAGTGGAATAATGAAATACCAAACAGTTGTAGGATTAGAGGTTCATTGCGAGTTAAAAACAAATTCAAAAGTATTTAGCAGTGCTAAAAATGAATACAATGAAATTCCTAATGTGAATGTTAAAGCTTTAGATTTAGCTTTTCCTGGCACTTTACCATATTTAAATATGGCAGCCGTTAAAAAAGCCATTAAGATGGCCATTTGTTTAAATTGTGAATTGCCCGATGAAGTGATTTTTGATCGAAAGAACTATTATTATGCCGATTTACCTAAAGGTTATCAAATTACTCAAAACACTAAACCAATTGGAATTAATGGTAAATTAGAAATTGAAGTTAACGGTAACTATCAAGATATTATTATTCATGATATTCATTTAGAAGAAGACACTGCATCACTTGATCATTATGATGAAGTTTCTTTAATAGACTATAATCGCAGTGGAGTCCCTCTTATTGAAATTGTTACAACACCATGTATTCACTCACCAGAAACGGCAGTTAGTTTTTTAGAAAATTTAAGAAATATTTTTAAATATGCTGATATATCCGAAGCGGATACAAAAAAAGGTCAAATTCGCTGTGATGTTAATGTTAGTTTAAGAGATGAATTTGGTAATTTTGTAACCCCAAAAGTAGAAGTAAAAAACATAAATTCATTTTCAAATGTTTATGATGCTATTATTTATGAAACAAAAAGACAACATGAATATTTAGAATTAGGAAAAAAAGATGAATTGATTCAAGAGACCAGAAGGTTTGATGATACTTTAGGAATCACGATTGGAATGAGAGAAAAGGTTGAAAGCCTTGATTACAAATACTTTATAGACCCTAATTTCCCTCCGTATAAATTAAACGAAAATTTTATTGCCAACATAAAATCAGAAATTCCAATATTACCTAATGAAAGAAAGAAAAAATATATTGAATTATATAATTTTACTTTAAAGGATGCTTCGGCACTAGTAAAAGAAAGAGGAATTTCAGATTATTTTGAAGAATGTATTAGTCTTGGAATAAATCCTAATTTAGCTTCAAACTGGATATTAACGCAAATTTTAGGCTATTTAAATAAATATGAAATTACAATCGATGATTTTTTTCTTACACCATCAATGTTAAAAATAATTATTGATAATATTGATAATAATACCATATCCGGAAAACAAGCAAAAGAAATATTTTTTAAAGTTTTAGAAGAAAGAAAGTCTCCAGATAATTTTATTTCCAGTCAAAACAGTCAAATAACTGACGAAAAAGAAATAAAAGAAATTATTGAAAAAGTTTTACAAAACAGCTTAAAACAAATTCAAGAATACCAAAGTGGTAAAACAAATCTTTTTGATTATTTTGTAGGTCAAGTTATGAAAGAAACTCGGGGTAAAGCCAGTCCAATAATTACTAAAAAAATATTAGAAGAATTATTAAAATAATAAAAAAAGATGAATGTGCATAAAAAATCTTTAAAAATTAAAATTTATTTTGAAATATAAAAAATAATTACACCAAATTGTTACAACCTTTATATTTCAAATTTTTTTTATTTATGATATAATCTTTTTAGAATAAAGAGGTAGATAAAAATGTTTGGAAGAATTCTTTATATTGGCGAGAGTATCGCAAAAATTGAAAACACCGCTAAAGGTGCAGTTAATTCTGATTTAATGAATTTACATGTTATTTTTGAGTCAGGAGACCAGCGAATATTAGGTGAAATTTCCGAACTTAATCAAAATGAAATAATTATTCGTTTATTAGGAGAATTTATCAACAAAAAATATATTAATGGAATATTAAGAAAACCTCAATTAAATAGTGTTATTAGAATTATAAATAGCGAAGAATTACTTGAACTTGTGGGAAATAATGACTCTGAATCTCTAATTTTAGGGGAACATGCAATATATAAGGGGTTTAAAGTTTGTCCTAAATTAAATACATTTTTTGCTAATCACGTTGCCATTTTTGGTAATTCAGGATCAGGTAAATCTTATGGGGTAGCCAGAATTATTCAAAATATTTTTAATAATCCTAGTTTTGATTCAGCAAATGCTAATTTAATTATTTTTGATTCATTTGGTGAATATAAAAATGCGTTTAATAAAATAAATGATTATGACAATAAATATAAATATAAATTTATTACTACCAATAAAACCGAAGAAACTGATTTTTTATTAGAAATACCGACCAATTTAATGAATTTAGAGGATTTTGCCTTATTACTTCAAGCCACTGAACATTCCCAATTACCTATTATTGAACATACTATTAAATTAGCTAAAATATTTTCTTTAGATAATGCCGAAAGTGAAAATTATAAAAATCATTTAATTGCTAAAGCTTTAATAGCCATATTATTTGGCAACGAAACTACTCAAAGTAAAAAAAATGAGGTTTTCCGGGTAATTGAAGTATGTAATACCAAAGCATTTAACTTTGATTCTATTATTCCCGGAATTGGTTATACGCGAAGCTTTAGTGAATGTTTTGAGATTGATTCTAATGGAAATTTTGGAGAATCAGTTTTAATTACGGAATATATATTAAAACATATTAATGAAAATTTAGAATCTATTGAAGTGCCTGCTGATGCAGCATATACTTTAAAAGAATTTCAAAAAGCTTTGGATTTCACTTTAATCAGTGAAGGATTTCAACATAATAATTCACTTTTTGATGCCGCAATTATTCTTAAGGTAAGATTAAACGCTATTATAAATAGTAAATTAAATGGATATTTTACTAAAAACAAGTTTTTATTAAATAAATATATTTCTTCTTTAATAGCAATTGATAATCAAAAAGCTCAAATAATAAATATCAATTTAGAAGATGTGGATGATACTTTTGCAAAAGTTATTGTTAAAATTATTTCTCGAATGTTATTTCAATTCTCAAAAACAAATAATAATCGGGCAAGCATTCCTTTTCATTTATTTTTAGAAGAAGCCCATAGATATATTCAAAATGATAGCGATACATTTTTAATCGGTTATAATATATTCGATCGGCTAGCCAAAGAAGGGCGAAAATATGGAATCCTTTTGGACATTATTACCCAAAGACCCGTAGAAATGTCTGATACTGTTATCTCACAGTGTTCAAATTTCTTGATTTTTAAAATGACTCATCCAAAAGATATTAAATATATTGAAGAAATGCTTCCTAATATTTCGGCGGATATTTTAGATAAACAAAAAACATTACAACCGGGTACTTGTGTAGCGTTTGGATCAGCCTTTAAAATTCCAATGATTGTAAAAATGCAAATACCAAACCCTGAACCACATAGTTCGAGTTGCGATATTAAAAATACCTGGAAAGCAAAAAGATAATTTTGCTTTTTTTAATTTTTATGCTATACTTTTTTTATTGCATAGAAGGATTGATATGAAAACAAGAACGTTTATACTTAGTATACTCTTTATTAACGCTTTAATTATTTTTTCTATTTGGGGAAGCAGTCAAATATACTTTAAAACTCAAAAACCTCAAATAGAAAGGAAAACAGTAATTCAAACATACCTTTATCGTTATAATAAAATTAATGAAAATAATTTGAGTGCAACTTATTCAAATAAGATAATTGAGGTAAATATTCCTCAAGAAAAAAATCCCAATTATATAATAGAAAGAAAACATATAATTGATTTTTATGCTAATTCATTTCAAATTTCTGAAAATTATATAATTGAAAATATAATTAAGGATGAAGATTCATTAAATGATCAGGAATTGGAAAAGAAACTTTTTAATACAATAATGGAATTACAAGCAAATAGTTCTGATTTATTTCAAGATAAATTAGAAAGCAATACAAAATCTAAAGAATATATTTTAGGTTTAATTGAATATTTTGCTTTATTTTATCCTATTGTTGATTTAAACATTGCTAAAGCTATCGCTGATGTAGAATCAGGTTTTACATCTAAAAATATGTTAAAATGCAATAATATTTATGGAGGAATAAGTAAAGGCAAATTAATCCACTATAAAACGATTGAATATGGAGTTTTTAAATACATTAAACTATTAAATGATGGATATTATGAAAAAGGCTTAAATACTGTCTATGATATTGGTAAAAAATTTAATCCGCTGATCAATGAAAATGGCGAAAAAATTCCTAATCCACTTTGGGTAGATAAAGTTAATAATGTCTTAGAAAAATATCCAAATAATAATATTGATTCAATTAAAAAATTAATATTATTATAGTAATATTAAAAATACTGTGGTATAATTTAATTGTCTAAGGATATGGGTTTCAATAAAACCGACTAAGATAAATAAGGAGAATTAATTATAAGATAGGTTAGAATACTAATCCATTAAGTGTATTAGGATCCAAAGTTTTATATGTATTCCACCACCTCGAAAGAGAGGGTTTTATCTAGAAACTATATTCTTAGATATTTTTATGAGGAAATATTATGTTTGAAAAAATAACTAATTTAATTGATAAAACTAATTTTGAAAAAATAAAGAACGCTAATATTCTCGTCGTA
>CAYOJY010000004.1:0-31024 GCA_964404455.1 uncultured Muribaculaceae bacterium
CGAACCCATGTATACTAGAGCCACAATCTAGCGTGTTAACCACTTCACCAATGCCACCATGTACTAAATGATATCAAAAAAATTCAGAAAAATCAAGTATTCTAATATTAGAAATAACACACAAAGTCTTTAATTAAATAACAAAATTTTTATTATAACTTTTTCCTATAACTCATATCATATTATTGAGAAAATGTTTAAATCATTAAACCGCTTAAAATTTCATAAAATTAATTGAGGTTTTAGGAGAGATAATTATGTCAAAGGATTTTTGTGCACTCAAACCAATTTGATGATTTTATCAATCAAGATTTTAATTCTTTCTCAGAATGGTTGTTTTCTTTAAACCCTTATGAATTTACCTTAATAGCCACGATAATAGGTTTTGCCATTTCTCCTACTTTAACAATAAATCAACAAAATTCTTTAGGTAATTTTTTTGAATTATTAGGACAAGTAATATTAACTATAAATGCACAAGGTGAAACAATTAGACAGCATAAAGCTTTAAAATCTAATGTAACGCCTTATTTAGAATCAAAAAATTTAGAAGAAGAAATTTTAAAACTTAAATTAGAAATTATTCAATTAAGAAAAGATACATTTTCCAATTAATAATTTTACTTAAAAAGAATTTTATTTTAATGACTTATATACGGGGTGTCTTAAATTTCCATTTTCCGTTTTTTCGATAAATTCGATTTTACATTCTAAATTCGGCATAATATATATATAATTTTTTAATTTAAATTTTGGTTTATTATTACGGGGATTTTTTTTAATTATTAAAAAATCCGGATTCTTTTTTCCTATATTAACAGTACCAGCTTTTATCAATTTATTTTTTTTAATTTTCCCTAATAATAAACTTGCCATTGGCTTATCAACTTCTTCTTTAAAACCACAGATAAAATAATCTTCATCTTGCAAATTTTTAATTTTAACCCAATCACTACTTCTCGAATTAATTTTATATTGACTATTAATTTTTTTAGCTATTATACCTTCTAAATTTTCTTTTTTAATTTTATTAAATAATTTAATTCCTTCTTTTTTAATATAAATGGCTTTAACAAAATTTTTAGTATCTTTATATTTATTTAAAATTTTCTTGCGTTCTAATAAAGGCAAATCAATTAAATTTTTATTTTCATAAATTATATCATAAGCAATAAATACTACCGGATCACTCTTTGCGTAATAATCTATTTTAGTTATATCTTTTAAACGAATTCGTCTTTGTAATTTTTCAAAACTTGGCTTTCCTGATGAGATTATAACTATTTCTCCATCAAATATAACTTTTTGTTGAACATTATTTTTAATACTAAGCAATTCAGGAAACTTATCATTAATTTGAATACCTTTTCTACTTTGAATATTAATTTTATTAGGCTCAACAAAAATTAAAGCCCTGATGCCATCAAATTTCAATTCAAAAATATAATCATCGTCATTAAAAGGTTTTTTCACCTGTTCTAAAAACATAGGTGAAAAAAATTGATTACCATATAAATTCATTTTTTCACTTCTTTTAAACTCATTTTTAAAGCTTTCATTAAATCTGTGATGTTTTCCTTAGTTTTTCCTTTGGCTTTTTCTATTTTTTTACCATTTGCTTTTTGCTTGATAGCTTTTTTTATTCTATCCTGATATTCATCTTTATATTTATTAGGCTCAAACTTACCTGACATGGCAGCAATTAATTTTGTTGCTAATTCCATTTCTTCCTTACTGAATTTTTTTAATTCATCACTAGTTTCATCAAGATTAATTTCTTCCTCAAAATAAAGTGTGTTTAATATTAAATGATTTAATTCCAGTCTTAAAATAACATAATAAAATTTAGTTCCTAAAACTGTTTTACCTAAAGCAACTTTTCCAACTTGATTTAATGCCGCTTTAAATAATTCAAAAGCTTTATTATTTTTAGTAGTTAAATAATAACTTTTCTCAAAATATATTGGGTCTATTTCTTCTAAATCAACAAAAGAAATTATTTCAATTAATGAATCATTAGCCAATTTTAATTTATTTAAATCTTCTGTTGTAAAAGTTATATATTTATCTTCTACATATTCATACCCTTTTATGATATCGCTGGTTTTAGTTTCTACTTTACAATGTGGACATATTTTCTGATATTTTATTCTACTGCCACATTTTTTATGTAACTGATTAAATGCTGTGTCATTATTTATAATAATAGGATTTAACTCAATAGGAATATTCACTAAACCAAAACTTATTGATTTTTTTCTCATTGCCATATTTTAACACCATTTTTAGTATGATAAATTAAAATAAAACAATACCCTCCATAATTATAACTATTTTAAATGTTGATTAATTACAAAAAAATTTTCCCAGGGATCTTTTCGTTTTAAACGTTTAAGCGCTTCTTTTAAAGTAATTGAATCTGGGGCAATTTTATAAAGTTCACTCCATTTAATCGGCATCGAAACTGTAGCATTTTTTTTAATTCGTAAAGAATAAGGCGCAATACTTGTAGAACTTTTAGTATTTCTAATCCAATCAACAAAAATTTTATTTTTTCTCTTAGACTTTCGAACATTACTGACGTAGCGATCAGGCCATTTTTCTTCCATCACAATTGCAATATTTTTAGCAAACATTCTAAATTTAGCCCAAGATACAGATGATTTAAGGGGAATTACAATATGATAACCTTTACCCCCACTAGTTTTTAAAAATGAAACTAATGATAATTCATCTAAAATACTTTTTAAATCCATAACGCCCTGCCTAATGATATTTAAGTCTAATTTGTCATCTGGATCTAAATCAAAAACCATCATATCCGGTTTATTTAAGGATAAAATCTGACTTCCCCATATATGAAATTCTATTGTATTCATTTGAACTTCCGAAACAAGACCGGAAATATCTGTTACATAATAATAATCTTCCTTATTATTATTTTTATTAGCAATATTTATCATTTTTAATCCTGTTATGGATTCACCTAAATGTTTTTTATAAAAACATTCCCCATTTACTCCTTCTGGGCACCTAACTACACTAATAATTCTATTTTTTAAAAATGGTAACATCCTTTTCGCTATTTTTTGATAATATAAAGCCACTTCTTTTTTGGTAATTTTCGGTTTATTGAAAAGAGCTTTATCAGGACTTGTTAATTTAACTGATTCAATTATTATTTCATCGTTTTTTTTCATCATTTTTTTCTTCCATTTCAATTTGTTTCATTGTCCTACCGGTTCGAATGCTTTTGTCATATTTAGTAAGATTAACCACAGAATTATCAAATTCATCTTTTTCTTTAATAAGTAACCAATTACTTCCTTCCATCCTTATTAAAGCCCAGCCTCCCATTAATCGCTTACCTTTTAAACTAAATTTTAATGTTCCTTTTTTAAACCCCTCATTTACATTAGATACTGGTTCCCAAATACCTTCATCCCAAATCATAACGGTACCTCCCCCATATTCTCCTTGAGGAATAATTCCTTCAAAATTTCGGTATTCAAATGGATGATCTTCCACTTCTATAGCTAATCTTTTATCTTTAGGGTTATATGATGGACCTTTTGGTACAGCCCAGCTTTTTAAAGCGCCTTGCCACTCTAAACGAAGATCATAATGATCTTTGGAAGCTAAATGATGTTGAACCACAAATTTAAGTGTTTTTTTAGTTTTTCTGGTTTTGCCCTTAGGTTCATTTGTTTTATCAAAATTTCTTTTTTCGGTATATTTCTTTAATTTATTACTCACAAAATCACCAAGCCTTAATCTTAGTTTTAAAATTTTCTAAAAAAGTATACATTTATTATCAAGGTTTCAATTTCTTTTAAACGCTGCTCCGGAAAGCAACTTTATTACTAATACAAAAATTATAACGTTTATAATTATTAATACAAAATCCCCAGCTTCATTCGGAAACATTTGATGAATAAAATTTGAATATAAATTATAATAATTAATTAAAATACTCCATAATTTATTAAAAAAATCAAATATGCTATTTAACATCATCTAAATCCAAACCTTCTTTTTTTATTAAATCTTCAAATTCAATTTTAAATCTTTCTATTTCTTTTTTCTTAGAATCTTCATAAATGTTACGAGCATTATAAATTGCTTTATAAAAATGTTTTAGTTTAGCTTCATTGACATTATCATAAAGAGCATAAGTTAAGGAATTAGCTACTATCGTTAAACAAATATCCGGATATCTACTGGACACTTCATAAATTCGTTTATATTCATCAGTCATTTCTACAATAAAAGCCATTATTTTTTCGATTATATAAGGGGGATAAGAAAGCTTAACTCCTACATTTTTTTCTAATTTCGGAAGTGTTCCCATTAATATTTTTACAGTTGTTGGTTTATCAGTTTCCATAACTTCTATTTTTTGAAAACGTCTTAAAAAAGCCCGATCTCTTAAAATATAACGTTCATATTCTTCGGTAGTTGTTGCTCCCATCATTTTAATAGTTCCTCGATCTAAACCAGCTTTTAACATATTGGCAAAATCCAGTCCGCCTTCTTTATTCACCAAAACATGCGTTTCATCAATAAATATAATTGTTTTATCTTTATTTGTTAATTCCCTTACTAATAAATCAACTCTATTTTCTAATTGACCATCAGATTGAGCAGAGCCAATTAAACTGGTTATATTTATTTTTATAATTTGCCAATTTTTTAAAACATCAGGAACCATATTTTTTTTAATACGATAAGCAACACCCTCAACTATGGCAGTCTTACCTATCCCAGGCTTTCCTACTAATAAAACACTTTTTTCAGGAGTCATTAAAGTTAAAATACAATCTTTTATTTCTTCATCTCGCGCAATAGCGGGATCGGTAATATATTCTTTTTCCGTTAAATTTGTTCCATATCTTTCTAAAATACTAATATTGTCTTCTAACATGTTATCACCTATTAAAAATTATAACATAAAAAAAAATATTTTAATAAATATCTCTTAAATTTATAATTATTCTAAGAATTAATAACTAAAATGGCGCCTGTTATAGGACTCGAACCTATGACCTAACGGTTAACAGCCGTGCGCTCTACCGACTGAGCTAAACAGGCACTGCAACATGATTATAATATAATTAATTAATACTTGTCAATATTTATATATTATTTAGTACTCTTATTTTGCACTTCAATTGAAAACTATTAAACTTTTTTACATTTAAAAATGCTATTACAGCATTTTATAAATATTTTTTTAGTTCATCAAGATTATGTTCTAACATATCTTTAAATTCCATTGCCAATTTTTCTACTTTTTTATCACTTATTTTATAAGAATTAATTTTTTCTTGAATCTCGATAATTCCTCTATTAGTACCTTCAATCATCATTTTAGCAACATTACTAATCGATTTATCTTTCATAAGTTTCATATTACTCATTAAATTTGTTCTAATTTCAGAAATCTTACTGGAATCTTTATACTTTTCTTCATCATTACTTTCCAGCATTAAATCTCCAACTTTTTCACAAATTTTATTATATTCTTCCATTTGTTCTTCTAATAATTCTTTAAAATCTTCATTATTAACAAATTTTAATACACTTGAGATACCAATTATCCCCATATCAGCATTTTGCCAAATAAAACTTAATACTTCTTCATTGTTTTTCATAAAATTCACCCAATTCTAGGGTACCCAATTTTACAAAAATTATACTTCTTGAACTACTGCTATAATCATTGGCTTACATTCAGTTTCCTGATACAAAAATTTACTTAATTCATCCCGAATTTCAAATTTAATATTATTATAATCTACATAACTTGGAGTTATATTTCGACTAATTATAGTCTCACTTAATTTTTTAATTTCTTCAATTAAATCATGAGAATCTTTAATATAAATAAAGCCCCGAGTTGTTACTTCTGGTCCGACTAAAATAACTTTCTCTTTTTTAGAAATAGTTGCACTTATTAAAACAATTCCATTTTCAGATAACATTTCCCTATCTTTAATTACTAAATCTCCAATGTCATCATTACTATTTCCATCTATCAATATATCATTAACTTTAACCTTATCAAATTTATCTAATAATTTTTTATTTTCAATCGTTACGACTTCTCCATTTTGTTTTAAAATAATATTTTCCGGGCTTATCCCTAATGTATTAGCTAAATTAGCATTCCCCACCATATAACGATATTCACCCTTAACTGGCATATAATATTTTGGATTAATTAATTTTATCATCAACATTAAATCTTCACTTGAAGAATGATGAAGAATAGTTCGGTCACTCGGTATATTTACTATATTACAACCAAACATTGCTAACTCATTTTCTAATTTAACTACTAATTTTTCGGTACTGTCATATCTAGGTTCAGCTAAAACAATAGTATCCTCTTTTTTCAAATTAATAAATTTATCATAACCATTTAATATTTTATTTAAATGAGCATATGGATTAGTTCTATCATCAGCAATTAAAACAATTGCGTTATAATCATTTAAATTACTTAAATCGCCTAAAATATTATCATTAAAATTTAAATATCCCTCGGTTTTAGCAAAATTAATAACATTCTGTAATTTTTTACCCATAACAATAACTTTTCGATGTTTATTCGATGCCGCCGTAAATATTTCATTAATTGTATATAAATGATGAGGCAATATCGAAAAAATTATTCTTTTTTCATGATGATTAATCGTATCTTTAAAAAATTCTAATAAATGATGTTTCGGAGAAGTATGACCTTTTTTTTCTGAAAATTGAGATTCAGATAATAAACATAAAACCCCTTGTTTACCAACATAAGCAATTTTACCTAAATCCATATCATAAGATTCATTCATCGTCGGATCAATTATAAAATCACCCGTATAACAAATCGCTCCATCTTTAGTATTGATAATATACATCACCGCATCAGGTATGCTATTAGATACTGAAATAGGAAAAATAGAAATCTGATCAAAGATTAATTTCTTATGCGGTTTAATTTCAACAATATTTTTTTCATTAATTCCATCTTCTAATAAAATAAATTTATTAAATTTAGTTACATATATTTTTAATTCTGGAATTACCGCTAATAAATCTTTAACTGCCCCCATATTTTCTTTATGACCATTTGTTAAAAATAAGCCTCTAATTTTCTTGCGATTTTTTACCAAATAATCAAATTCAGGAATAATATAATCAATTCCCAATAAATTTCCACTAGCGTATTTTAAACCACAATCCATAATAAATATTAAATCGTCAACTTCTATAACATAGGTGTTTTTGCCATCTTCATCAAGCCCACCCAAACCAAAAATTTTAATTTTACTCATAATTATCACCTCTATATAAATTTTTAAAGTTACCTGGTGAAATAATTATAACAAAAATTTTTGAATAAAGCAATTAAGTTTCACTGATCAGTTCGCTTATGTAAACTAAATTATAATCTTTAAAATTTATTTCTTTTAATAAAATTTTGAAATTTTTTAAAGATAAGTTATGCGATATAAATAATATTTGACCACTATGAATGTTATTTTTCATCTTAATAATATTATTTTGATTTACATAATCTTTTACTTCAATTAAATGATAGTTATGTTTTAAACATAAATTAACAATTTCTTCATTTACTAAACAAATTTTTGTTTTTAAATAATGATTTAAGCGATTAAAGTTATCCACATCATTATTAATTTGCTCTAAAAAACTATTTTTATTATATTCATAATATAAAATTAATATATTTGCTTTTATTTTTTGTTCAATTAGGTATTTTTGAATAATATTATTATCAACAATTAAGGAGATATTTCTATTATTAGGATTTCCTGAAATAATTATTTTATTTTTATTGTTTTCTAAATTAACTTGAGGTATAACATCTTGATATACTAAATAATATTCATTAAATTTTTTAAAATCACGCATATTATAATAACTTTCTAAAACATTAACTTTTTTGCCATTTAATCCGGGAATTATATAATTTCCCTCAATTTTAGCATTAATTGCTTTTATATAATAATCATCTTGTTTATATTTTATTATTTTCATTAAGTCATTTTGAGTTAACAAAACCCGATTAATTTGATTAACATAAAAAAAAGAAAAAAATAATAAACTAATAATTCCCATAATTTTAAAAGTTTTTTTCAAGAGTACCACCTGTTAAATACTATGAATTAATAATTATTTTTTTACTTAATTAGATTGTTTAAATAAAAAATGTAGAAAACTCTACATTATCGTAATTTCTTTTTAATTAAATTTGAACCTCTTTTAGGATCCTGAAATAATATTTCATAAACCATTTTATCTTTTCTTAATTCATTTATAAACATGATTTCTTCATTAGTCAACGTTCTATATTTTGGATGTTCTTCCGATATAGTTTTAATAAGTTTATCAGTACCTAATAAATAATCAGATGTTACCCCCAAAACATGCATTAATTCAATTATGGTTTCTAATGATGGATTTCTAGTTTCTTTTTCATAACAACAAATAGCTGATTTACCTACTCCCACCAGTTCACCTAACTCAGTCTGCGTTAAATTTAATGAAACACGTGCATTTTTTAGTCTATTACCTAATATCATTTAACCCTCACCTTTTTTTAGTATAATCATTTTTTAAAAAAAATTGGGCTAAATTGACCATTTGTAAAATAAATTTACATTATTGAATTTAATTAAGAAAAAAACAAGAAAAATTAATCCTTGTTTTTACTTGATAAAAAAGTAATTCTTTCCACCATTACTTCCGTAATATATTTTATTTCTTTATCTTCAGTTTCATAATTTTTAGTTTCAAGTCTTCCTTTAACTCCAACAACATCTCCGCAATGACAGAATTCACATGTACTAGCAGCAATTCCATTCCATAAAACGCAGCGAATAAAATCGGTTTCATAAATATTATCAGAATTTTTATAATTACGTGTAACTGCCAAGTTAATTACAGTTCTTTTTTTATTATTATCCTTATATTCAATTATTTCCGGATCTTTCGTTAAACGGCCGACTAAAATAACATTATTCAACACATTAGCCTCCTTTCAAAAAAAATTTAGCATTTTAACTTTATTTAGTCAAAAACACTAAATTTAAAATCTGTCTAGACAATTTTAAAAATTGGGCTTACTTTATTCTTTAATTAAACGATTAAGTTCAACAGCATATTCCATTGGTAAACTTTTTTTTAATTCAGCAATAAATCCCATTATTAATAACTCTTTTACCATGTTTTCACTTAATCCTTTACTCATCAAATAAAATATTTTATCGGCACTTACCTTGGATATTGTGGCTTCATGTTCAATATACGAATTTTCATTTTCCGTAATATTTTTAGGATAAGCATTACTTTTAGAAATATTATCTAATAAAATAGTGTCACATTTTATTTGAGCAAAACTATTATGAGCATTTTTAGATAATTTAACTAAACCCCGATAATTACATGTTCCACCATCTTCTGCAAGCGATTTACTAATAATATTGCTCCGAGTATTTTTACCAATATGAATCATTTTAGCCCCAGCATCTAAGTATTGATTTTTTTTAGCATAAGCAACACTAATGGAGTTTCCTATTGAATTATCCCCTTTTAAAATACATGAAGGATATTTCATAGTTACTTTACTCCCAATATTTCCATCAATCCATTCCATAATGCCGTATTCTTCAACAATTGCTCTCTTAGTAACTAAATTGTAAACATCTTTAGACCAATTTTGAATGGTAGAATAGCGACATTTAGCATTTTTACCTACATATATTTCTACAATCCCAGCATGAAGAGAATTCATAGAATAATTTCTCGCAGTGCAACCTTCAATATATTCTAATTCAGAATTATCATCAACAATAATAATTGTTCTTTCAAATTGACCTAAACCTTCACTATCAATTCTAAAATAACTTTGTAAAGGCCGATCCAGTTTAGTGTTTTTAGGAATATAAATAAATGATCCACCACTCCAAGCCGCACCATTTAAAGCTGTATATTTATTTTCGTCATACTTAACCAGATTATTAAAATATTTTTTAAATAATTTAGGATGTTTTTTTAAAGCTTCATCGGTACTTGTAAATATAATATTTTTATTTGTATTATTTTTATGATAAATAACTTCGCTTTCATATTGATTAGTAACCCCCGCTAAATACTTTTTCTCAGCCTCAATCACGCCCAATAATTCAAAAGTTTTTTTAACATTTTTATCAACCTTTTGCCAATTATCCGTTAATTTATTACTACCATCTTTATAAAATGTAATATTATTAAAATTTATATTTAATTCAGGACCAAAATTCGGCTCTTTCAATTCATTAAATTTCTTTAATGAATTAAGCCTAAAATCTTGCATCCATTTAGGCTCTTCTTTTTTATCTGATAAATTTTTAACTATTTTTTCATTAATTCCCAACATAAAAATCACTAAATCTATCATACACTAAAATATCATCAAACACAATTAAGTAATTTATATAACTGAATAATTGAAATTAATATTTATTTTTGATATAGTATATAGTAGGTGAGTGTATGGAAAATAATTCATACTTAAATTATTTGAAATCAATTTCAAATAATGACAATGGAGAAGTAGAATACCCTAATATTCAAGATTTTTTCATTACCGATAATTTTTTAATATATAAAAATTTTAAATTAGATTTAAATGGAATAAAATTAGCGATGCTTGATCCCATACTTTTTACATTCGAAATTAATGAAATTTTATTTATCTTAAAAAATAATGTAATAAACTTCAAAGACCCAAACTTTATTCAAAAAGAAATTAATTATATGCTTTATCTAGAAAATTTAATTATTTTAACTGATGAACAAAAAAAATACATTTATGATTATTTAAATGATTTTTATAAAAAAAATAATATAAGAAAACAATATAATTATTCTGAATTAAATAACGAATTAGAAGCTAGAATTATCCCTATAAACCAAGCTTACTTAAAAGATGATGAAATAAACAGTGAATATTATAAACCGGCAGCAAATTTTATCCGGGAATTAGAATTAGCTTATTATAATAATGAAAATGCAACTAATACAATTAAATATTCAAATCAATTAGTTCGTACAAACAATAGCCTTCCTCTAGGCTTGTATGATACCGATAGTTTTAGAGAAGCAGGCTTTGCCCACAATATTATTATTATTGTTATTACAATACTTATTGGTTTTTTATTAGCGTTGACCCTTTTTTTTATCAAGTAAATTACTTTTATTTTTTAAATGTATAGGAAGATAAGACAAATATAATAAAGGAATACTTAATAATGCCAGCCAAATTTGAGTTGGCATTAATTTTAAGAAAGGATAAATTTCATACATAAAATCAGGAAAATTTTTATTAAATATATAATTAGTATTTAAAATTTGATTTATTCCCCAAACTAAAGAATATACAATAATACTATAAATCAAAAAATATTTTAAACCTTTTTTATTAACTTTATAATCCAAAACATATAATACAAAAAAACTATTTATTAATAAAAAATGATGACTTATAATAATCATTATAAAATCATAACGATCATATGCAACACTAGGATCTTGAAAAATTATGACAGTAGTAGTACAAAAAAATATAGCGTAATACAAATAATTAAACATTTTTTCTTTTTTAGCTAAAATCATATAGATAAATAAAAATCCCGTAATATAACAATAATGAATGGGTAAATGTATTTTAATATCATAATTTCCCATCATAAGTGCCCCAAGCGAATAAATTATCATATTGATAAATAAAATGGAAATTCCTAATATCTTTAAATTATAATGATTTTTTAAATAATTTCTATAATGATAAATTAAATATATTGATAATACCGTTCCAATAATTAAAAAAATATGAATATAACCAAAATAAGTTAAGCTCATTTGACTAGTTGTGCCAAAGTAATACTTCATTTTTTCACCATCTTTATTATAATTCTAAAATAAAAAAGATACAAGATTTTAATCTTTAAAATTTAAATATATATCGATTAACTAATAATATCTTAATTAACAACTTTTAATTATGTCTCAAAAATGATGCGAACATAAGCGTTTTATTTAGTTAAACAGCAAATACTTTTGCCAAGAGCTTTACTTTTTAAAAAGTAAAATCAAAAACTTTTAAAATTATATTGAGACTAAATTCCCGTTGAAAAGAAAACGGGAATTTACTTTAGCAATTTTATAATTACCCCAAATTGTGAAAACCTTGACTTTTTCTTATTTTAATGGTAACATACACAACTAAACAAAGGGATTTAACAATTTATGGGGGGATGAATTGGTGATAAAAGATATTTCTATTATAATTTGCAAACAAATTGCTAAAATTATATATTTTTTTCTGAAAATGTTACCTACTAAAAACAAAGTGGTATTTATTAGTAGATTTAACGATAAAACTTCAATTGATTTTAAATTACTTAATGATGAAATAAAATTAAACTATTCTAAAGTGGAAATTGTAATTTTAAATCATAAATTAAGAAACCATTTTCTATTATTACTTGATATATTACAAGAAATGTATCATTTAGCTACCTCAAAAGCAGCTATTATTGACAGTTACATTATACCCGTTTGTATTTTAAAACATAAAAAAAATTTAATTGTCATTCAAATTTGGCACGCATTAGGAGCAATCAAAAAATTTGGTCATTCTTGTTTAGATACTGAAGAAGGAGCTTCTCAAAAATTAGCTAAAATGATGCAAATGCATAAAAACTATGATTATATCATTTCCCCTGGCAAAAAAACCATTTCACATTACATGGAAAGTTTTAATTCTAGAAAAAAACAAATTTTACCTTATGGAATGCCAAGAATAGATTATTTAATTAATAAAGAATTTACCGATAAAAAAAGAAATGAAATATTAAATAAATATCCAGCATTAAAAAAGAAAAAAAATATCTTATATTTTCCCACATTTAGAGATAATACACCTATTCCATATGAGCAGGTAATAGATAATGTAAACTTAGATAAATATAATTTGATAATCATAAAACATCAAAATGATAAGACTAAAATTCCGAATCGGTCAAACATTTATGTTTTAAATCAATATTCTGTAATGGAAGTCTTATTAATTTCAGATTATTTTATTTCTGATTATTCCGCTTCTTTTTTTGAAGCTGCAATTCTTGATATTCCCTTTCACGCATACACTTTTGATTTTGAAAGGTATCAATTAACTCGAGGATTATTTATGGATTTAGAAAAAGAAATACCAGGAGTAGTCAGTAAAAATATCGAAGATATCATTAATGGAATAGAAAAAAATATTATAGATAAGAAAAAATACGCAAATTTCAAAAAAAATTATTTAAAAATATCAGATGGTAATTCAAGCAAAAAAATAATTTCCTTATTGGGTTTATAAAGGAGAATGTAGTATGAAAAGAAAAATAAAGAAAATTGTAATTGATTATGCTAAGAAGAATTCAATGTTTAGAACCATTCTTAGAAAAGTAGTGTCAATTAAAAATAATATCTTATATTTACCAAGAATATTTTATAAAGTAAACCCTAATTTAATTATTTTTGAAAGTTATATGGGAAGAAGTTATGATTGTTCGCCAAAAGCAATTTATGAAGAAATGCTTAAAGATACTTATTTTGAAAAATACAAATTCATTTGGGTTTTTAAAGAAAATTACGAAAATAATTTAGCAAAAAATTATATTAAAGATAAACGAACTAAGGTTGTAATTTATCGCTCAAAAGAATATTATAAAGCATATGCTCAAGCTAAATATTGGGTTACTAATTCCCGATTACCAAGAGAAATACAGAAAAAAGATAATCAAATCTATTTACAATGCTGGCACGGTACTCCATTAAAAAAACTTGGTCATGATATTATTGAGCATACGCAAAATGCAATGAATACGAAAAAAGAAATAAATAAAAGATATGATTTAGAATCTTCAAAATTTGATTATTTTATTTCACCTTCTAAATTTGCAACTGAAAAATTTAAAACTGCATTTAACATTCAAAAAGAAAAAATTATAATTGAAAAAGGTTATCCCAGAAATGATTTTTTAAAAAATTATAAAGAAGAAGATATTATTAATTTTAAGAAAAAATTTAATATTCCATTAGACAAAAAAGTTATATTATATTGTCCAACTTTTAGAGATAATCAACATGAATCAGGTGTGGGGTATACTTATAATATTAATATTGATTTTGAATATTTAAAAGAAAAGTTAGGTAATGATTATGTTATTTTATACCGACCGCATTATCTAGTTGCTAATAAAATAGATATCAAAAAATATGAAGGTTTTGTTTTATATGATCAAGCCTTTATTGGTAATACAAATGAATTATATATTAGTAGTGATATATTAATCACTGACTATTCAAGTGCACTTTTTGATTTTGCCAATTTAAATAAACCTATTATATTTTATATGTACGATCTGGATTTTTACAAAAATGATTTACGGGGATTTTATTTATCATTAGATGAATTACCGGGTAAAATTGTTACCAAAGAAAAAGAAATTGTTACTATAATTAATAATTTAGAAAAATACAATAATGATTATGAAAATATTTACAAAAAATTAAAAGAAAAATTTTTATATCTTGATGACGGTAATGCTAGTAAGCGAGTTATTAATATAGTTTTTAAAAAAGGGAGTTAAGGATTATGAAAAAAGAAAAAGTAGTTTTAACATATGGAACGTTTGATTTATTACATTTTGGTCATTTATTATTTTTAGAGCAAGCTAAAAATTTAGGAGATAAATTAATTATTGGACTTTCTACTGATGAGTTTAATAAAGAAAAAGGAAAAATAAGTTTTTTTGATTATGAAAAACGAGTGAAATGCTTTTAAATCTTACTTATGTTGATGATGTTATTCCTGAATCAAACTGGAACCAAAAAGAAAATGACATAAAAATTTTTGATGTTTCGGTTGTAGTAATGGGCAGCGATTGGGCTGGAGATCAAAGATTTGAGAAATTACGTCCATTTTGTGATGTTAAATACATTTATCGTCCCCATATAATTTCTACAACAGTTTTAAAGAATTATATTACTATTCAAGGTTTACAAAGTTAATATTTTTAGCTTATTTAATTAATAATTTAAAGAAAGGAAAAAAGGATTGGAAATTCCCTTCCTAAGCAGATAATTAAAATCTGTTAAAACAAATTTATGATTAAAAAAAATTTACACAATTTTAAAAAAATTATCCAAATGTCATTAATTGATTTAAAAAAAATAACTAAAGGCACTTTATTAGGATGGTTTTGGATTATAGCTAAACCCGCTACCCAAATTTTTATATATTGGTTTGTTTTTTCGATTGGATTAAGAAATAGCGAAGCTATTAATGGATTTCCTTATATATTATGGTTAATTTGTGGATTGCTACCTTGGTTTTATATCGCAGAAATATTTAATTTTTCAATAAAATCCTATAAAAAATATTCCTATTTAGTTACTAAAATTAAATTTCCGATTGAAATAATACCAAAATTTATAAGTATTTCTCGATTAATTATAAGTTTGATTTTAACAGGGTTAGTAATCTTAATTTATTTATTTTCAGGTGGAGTACTAGACATATATTTTATTCAATTACCATTTATAATAATTTTAATGTATTTATTTATGACTTCATTAGGAATGATTTTAGCATTACTAAGTGTTTTATCTAAGGATTTTGAGAATTTAGTTAGAATTTGTACTCCTCCAATCTTATTTTTATCCCCAATTTTATGGAATATTAATAATATTAAAATTCCTTGGTTAATTACTTTGCAAAATATCAATCCTATTCATTTTATTGTTAATAGTTATAGAAAAATATTTATTTATAAAGAATGGATTTACTCAGAAACGTTTTCATTATTATCTTTTTTATTAATAACTATTATTATTATATTATTATCACATGTGTTATTTAAAAAATTAAGAAAAGAAATACCGGATTATCTATAAGGAGGCAAAAATGGAAAATATTATAGAATTTAAAAATGTTTATAAAATGTATAAACTTTTTAAAAATGATTCAGAACGTTTAATTAACAGTGTATCTAATAAACACATCCATAATAAAAAAATTGCATCAAATTATTTGAATTTTAATGTAACTCGGGGCGAAAGAGTCTCATTTTTAGGTGCGAATGGCGCTGGCAAAAGTACAATTTTAAAATTAATTACAAATGTTACTTATCCAACCGAAGGAGAAATTATTGTTAATGGCCGCGTTGCTGCATTATTAGAACTTTCCGCCGGCTTTGATTTAGATTTTACCGGTATTGAAAACATATATTTAAAATGCCAATTATTAGGATTATCTAAAAAAGAAACTAAAATGATAGAACAAAACATTATTAATTTTGCTGATATTGGCGAATATATTAATATGCCTGTTAGAACATACTCTTCAGGAATGAAAGCAAGACTTGGTTTTGCCATTATAATTCATAGTAAAGCAGATATATTAGTTATTGACGAGGCTATGGCTGTTGGTGATAAAAGTTTTAAAAAGAAGTGTTTAAATAAGATTAAAGAAATGACTAATAAAAAAGATGTTACATTAATATTTGTAACCCATTCTTTAAATCAAGCTAAAGAATTTTGTGAACGCGGAATTATACTTAATAAAGGTCACATTGTTTATGATGATAATATTGAATCTACAATAAAAGTATATAATAGAATGTCTTTTTAAAATCAAATATATTTAAACAAAAACCTAAGTCGATGTTTATTAAACATTACTTAGGTTTTTGAATTATCTTGTCTTTTATTAAAAAATTAACTAATCTTTCTGTATTTTTGTTATCATCAAACTCAACTAATTTTTGATACTGACTTATATAGTATCTTTTTTGTTTTGTCATATAATTTACAATACTTATAATACTTAACCCTGGATATTTTTGTAAATAAGCGGTAAATCCAATATATTAACAAAAATATTATTATAAAATAAAAAAGACACAAAGTCTTTTTGTTTTAGAATTTATTTATTTTGCTTCTAAAATTAATTTAATTGCAGTTTTTTGTTCCCCGTTTATCACGACATCATTAAAGGCTGGTATAACAACCAAATTCTCGCCTGATGGAGCAATGAAACCGCGAGCAATAGCAATTGCTTTAATTGCCTGATTTAAAGAGCCCGCCCCAATTGTTTGAATTTCCAATACTTTTTTTTCCCTAAACATACTAGCAATAGCTCCCGCAACTTTATTGGGATTTGATTTAGACGATACTTTTAACATTTCAACTTTCCTCCTATGAAAATTATATGTTTAACAAAATAAATTATTGATGAAGAGTAAAAAATTTATTAATTTTATTATTACATTTAGATAAAATAAATGCACTTTTTAAAATTTAAACAAAACAAAGATCCATTAGTTAAGAACTTTTAATTACAAACTATAAAAATTTATCAAAAAAAATTGTTTTTATGATTGATTTCAATTATAATATTAATATAAAGAAAATAATTTATCTTCCAAATTTAAAAAAAGAAAATACATCCAAAAATTACTTAAAAATGATTCAATGAAATTAAATGCATTAATAATTAGAAAGGTTTGAAATATTATGGTTATTCAAAAAACAAATAATTTACAAAAAGAAAAATATCTTTATGATTCTTTGCAAAATGAAATTGCAAACAAAATAGGTTTTAGTAAAAATAAAATAAACCTACAAATATCCAAAAGATATGATCGAAAAAGTAAAACAATAGATTATAATGAATTTATTTATGAAGGAAAACAATATCTTTTAATCAAAAATACTTTAAAAATTATTGAAAAAAATAACGTTTAAATGTAAATATTTGACATATATTTACTTTATGTTTGATAAATAGTATAATTTTAGCAGAAATAAAAACATAAAAATATAAAGGTATATGGTGTTAAATGAAAATTAAAGTCCAAGAAAAAGATAAAGTAATATTTGCCAAGTTATTAATAAAAATTACTTTTGTGATGATTTGCATAAGTGCTTTTATTAAAATTCTTGGTTTTAATATTTTTGATGCAAATCGAAGCAATCAGATATTATTGCTCATAAGTCAAATCATTTATAAATATCAATTACTTTATGTAATAAATTTTTTGCTTTTATTTATTCAAACTTATATTTTTCTTAAAATAGTATGTAAAAATGATAATAAAAAAGTGTATTATATATTTGCTTTTTTATTATCATTAATAGGCATTTTTACTCAAACTCAATATATCTCAAAATATTTTGTTAACTCTCAATCGGCTAACCTTTTTTATTTTATATTTTCTTTTTTAATACTTATTATCCCAGCAATAATTATAGATATTAAAATAAAATATCCATCAAACAAAAAACAATTGGCTTTACTTCGTTATTTAATAAATATCTGGCATAGAATTAAAAAACCCATTTTCTTATTTATAATTTTAGCAATCTATCAGGCTTTAATATTATTTTTAAGAAATATAACGATCAACCTAAATCAAGATGATTATATTTATAACTTTTTGCTCAATTTTGATTATATTATACTTTTAATAGCTACATATTATGTATTTATTAAAAAGAAAAATAATTTAGAATTAAAGTCTGAATTAAATTTTTCTTTAATCAACTTATTTCACAATAGGCCATCTTTAAAAGAAATGGAATTATTGGTAAAAAGTTTAATAAAAAAACAAAAAAAATTTAAAAGAAAAAGTAAAGAAGACAAATTAGTTTTTATTTTGTATGCATCTTTTTTTATGATAACCGAATTAGTAAATTTAGGCTTAATTATTTTTATTGCTAATTTAAATGATTATCTTATTGAATGTATATTTATAATAATTGCCTTTTTAGTATCTAGAAAAGTTTTTGGGGCATTTCATTTTAAATCAGCAATTAAATGTTTTGTAGTATCTAATATTGCCTTTTTTATATTGAATACAATAACAATCAACACTGATATGTCTTTCGCAATACCAATAGGTTTAGGGCTGGGCTTATCTTTAGGGACTTCTTTATTAATAAAGAAAACAAATAAATCAATATATCGAGGAATGCCTAAGAATGAATTAATGGAAATTTGCGCCGGCAAAAAATTAACAACTATGGAAATGAATATTTTAGAAGATTTTTATTGTAACAGAATGAACATGATTCAAATTACAATAAAATATTCTTATTCTGATTCAGCAATCTATCGATTTAAAGCTAATGCCCTTAAAAAAATTTAATTATTTTAATAATTTTGTTTTTGAAGGTTTTTGAAGGATTATTAATGTTATCTTAATTTTATAAAGGAGGTGACATTATGTGGGGAAGTTGGATATTTTTTGGACCTACTGATCATCTTAAAAAACTTGCTGAAAAAATAGCGCATTTTTGCTGCAAATAAAATATTGCAATGTTTTTTAATACCACTTTCACAATAAAAAAATAAATAATGTGTAATGGAGTAGATTCACACAAGTTACTCACTAAAAGAATTGATAATTTGTGTAAAAATAATAGAATAAATAATAAAAAAATGACTCCCTATAGAATTGCAAAAAATGGTAATTTAAATGTTAGTACCTTAAATAATTTTCTTAATGGAACCTTTAAAGATGCTAGATTCTCAACTATTACTAAAATATGCAATGGACTTGATATAAGTTTACAGGAATTTTTTAATGACGATTTATTCAAATAGAAAAGCAACAGATGTTGCCTTTTTATTATGCATCATGTTTCTTTATCACTTATATATACACTGATAGGATCAATAATTTCCAGTATTCCATGAATATAGAAAAAGAAACCTAAAACTAAAACTTGAACATCTTCAGTAAAATACAAATTAATTGTACACAAAACTCCTGTTAAAACAAATAAAATTAAAGTCATAAAACGAACAATCCAAACTATATTTTTTCGATCATTGTAATAATCACATTTTTTCAATTTAATTAAAGCCATAAACATTACCCAAATAAATAACGAAATTGCTAAATTCCAAGGTTTTAAAGCAACATTAATTTTTAAGGCAACAATTAAAGTAATAATTGAAGCAATAGTAGTAAATAAACTTTCATAATCCTTAGACTTTCTAGTAGTTAAAAATTGAATTAAGTTTATAATACTATAAAAACCTAGTATCAATGTAAAAATTAATTTTACATTAGTAATTGACATAAGCGGAAAAATCAAAACTAATGTTCCACATAATATTAAAACTACGGCAATAACTAAATCAATTATTTGTTTTTGTTTCATTTTTTCACCTTCTTGACTAAATGCTATAATAGCATTTTTAAAGTAATAAAACTTTAAATCTTAACTTTAATTATATTTTAGCATTTTTATTTATTTTCTTCAATAAATTGTCTTTTATTTTACAAATTTTTTAATTTTTACAGCTCAATTCTTAACCAAACTCTTTTTCTTTTTTTAAATAACCAAAAAACTAGATGGCACTATAGTTAGTAATCTATCACTCTCGATTAAAATTTCGAGTTTCTATAAAACTGGTGCCGATTAACAGAATTGAACTGTTCACTAACCCTTACCATGGGTTTATTATACCGCTTAACTAAATCGGCCTGCTAAATCTATTATAACAAAAAAATAGTATAAATCAATAAATCTAATTAATTATAATGTTTAAATTATTTAGATGATATCTCACATAAAATTTAATTCATTCCATCTTCTAATTCTTTAATTTAATTATGCCATATTATATATATTTAAAACTCGGAAAATAATATCCCGAGTTTTCATATCATATATGGTGCCCACGGCCGGAATTGAACCGGCACGGGCTATAACACCCGCAGGATTTTAAGTCCTGTGCGTCTACCTATTCCGCCACATGGGCAGGCACCATCTTAATCAATAAGATAAAGTAATTATAATATGTTTTTCCAATAAATTCAATATTTTTTGCAAATATTTATGTTTTTTGCGTAAAAATTTGGGTTTTTATTAATTAATTCAATTTTTTTAGGCATATTTTATTATAAAGCATCTTAAATAGCTATTAAGATAGTTGACATTACTTTTTTTGCTATGTTATAATTTGTTTGTACCCATTGGAGGAATACCCAAGTCTGGTTGAAGGGGTCGGTCTTGAAAACCGAAAGGTCGGGCAACCGGCGCAGGGGTTCGAATCCCTTTTCCTCCGCCATTTAAAATATATCGCGGGATGGTAGCAGTTTGGTAGCTCGTCGGGCTCATAACCCGAAGGTCGTGGGTTCAAATCCCTCTCCCGCAACCATTTTGGTCTCGTAGTGTAGTGGTTATCACGTCTGCCTGTCACGCAGAAGATCGCCGGTTCGAGCCCGGTCGGGACCGCCATGGCTTCATAGCTCAGTCGGTAGAGCAGAGGACTGAAAATCCTTGTGTCGCAAGTTCAATTCTTGCTGGAGCCACCATTTAAAGATTAGTTAAAACTTAATTAGTTTAAATTCAAAATAAATTAGTCTCAACAAGTGTTGAGATTTTTTATTGCTTATTTTTAAATAAAAAAAGATTAACATTAATCCTTAATTGATTTTAACTTAATCTCAATCCATTTGGGAAGGGCATTTTTTAATGATATAAAATCATCACTTACAACATCATTAAAAATTTTATAATTAATGTTTTTTATGGATAACTTCAAATGAAAATTATTATTATCTACTTCAATAACTCGACAATTTATTATTTCGCCGATTTTAACATAATTTTCAACACTACGGACATACCCATTGGTTATTTCGGAAATATGAACTAAACCAAGATAACCGTAATCAGCGCTAACAAAAAAACCATAACTTTCAATCGCCGTAACTTTACATTTTATAACTTCGCCTGTTTTAAATATTTCCATAATATCCCTCTTTTTTTATTTTAACAAATAATTGAACTAAAATCCATTTTTTAAAAAAATATGGTATACTTAATTTGTGATTAATATGGAAAAAAAGATTATGAATATTATTGAAAAAATTCGTCCATACTTAAATATGGACGGTGGAGATTTAGAATTTATTAAATATGAAGATAATTATATTTATGTTAGATTAATAGGTAATTGTGCTGATTGCTTAGATCAAGATACAACAATTAATAATCTGCTATTTGATTTTTTTAAAAATGAAATAACAGATTTAGAAGGAGTAATTAACGTATCATTTTAACTTTACAATCCAATTTATTTCTTCAATAAGCATATATTTTAAAATTTCTAAATATATTTTTTTTAAAAATTGTTCATAATCTTGAACTTTTTTTAATATTCCTACTAAATTTTCTTCACTCATATTTTTATTCATAATTTTTTCATATATATCAAAATAATAGGAAGGATAGAGCAAACGAGCCATAAACATCTGATAACTATATTTTGTTAACCTAACACTTTTTAAATATGTTATGGCATCTAAGTAAGCACCTTCACCATAAAAAAATGTTGATTTTAAATATTCAGCAATATCTCTTACTTCTAAATCAAAAACATAACTTAAAGGATTATAATAATTTAAAATAATATTAGGACTGTAAATACGACGATGACATAACGTTATTTTATCGCCCTCACCAATTAGTGTATCTTTTACTGTTTTATTAACTAAACTAATTGCATTTTCAGCTAAACCTAAATAATAACTAAAAGAATCTAAGATAACTATTTTATCTTTTCCTAATTCACTTATTTGATATTCGAAGTAATCTATTTTTTTACTCCACAGTTCCCCCCAATTATTTCGATATAATTTACTTTGATAATTATTTAAAATTGTTTTTTTATTAATTTTAATCATTTCCACTATATCTACTTCTTCCATATAATTATGAGGAACTCTTAATAAACAATAATTTATGTTATCATTTACAGTTATAACCTTATTATTTTTATTAAGCATAATATCCATTGTAAGAACTTTTTTGCTTTTTAATTCCATTAAACATTTTAAAATATCATCAATTTCATCTATTCCTCGAGGATAATTAACAAAAATATAATTAGTACCATTTAATAAAAAAGAATAAACACCGTTATTCTCACACAAATCTGCTATCTTAATATTATAGTTATATTCAATAACTTCTTTCATATAATCACATTAAAACATATGAAAAAACTAAGTTTTTTATGTTAACTTAGTTTTTGTTTTCAAATTTTATAATTAATGCTTCGAACATATTTTCACAAGCTTTCATAAAAGCATCTTTTATTTCATCATATTTTTCATCTTTTAATATTGGATTACTTGAAACCGGATTAATTATAGGCTGAGTATCTATATCGCTACTCCCCGGATTTTCCATATTAATATTTGGTGCCACCTCAGGTTCTTGAGTAGGCATATTAGGTAATACTGGTTCTGGAATTTGTGTATTTGCAACTGGAGTTTCTATTTGTGGTGCGATATTTTGATCCACATTAGGTATACCTGTTTCAGGCATAACTGGTATTTCAGGAATTATCGGATTATTAGGTTCCATTACCGGTACGTTATCCACAACTGGTGTTACCACTGGTTCGGGAATATTAACTTGAGGTATTTCCGAACTATTAGAAATTGAAGCTTCTGGCTGAATAACCCCTGCATCAGGATTAATCGCCTCTATTGCCTCAGCAGAATTATTTGGGGTATCTAAAGCATCATTGGCAACTACTTCTGGAAGATAATTGTTTTTTAATGCTTCAAAAGAAGGAATCGGTAAAGTTAACTGCGTATAAAAAATATCTTCTGCCATTAATTCACTAGGTAAATTAATATAATTCATTTTATTTCCAGCTATTACATTTTTTAAATATTCCTTTACTTTTTGCCATTCTTCTTGGTCTATAATTTTCACTACTTTATTATCTAAAATTTTGCTCACTAAAATTATTGGTAATCCCATACTACCAATAGATTCATTATCAAAAATTAAATAAGTTTCATTTTCTACTTTAAAACCAGAAATTAATTTTTTTTCTACAATACTCCCCGATACAGAATTTAATTTTATTTTATTCACTTTTAATCATCCCTTCTTATCATAAAATAATTATAACATATCACAAATTATTTTTCAATTTTTTTTAATATAAAATATTTACATCCCACCGCGCACCGTTCCTTAATATAATTATCTATTTTTTTGTAATCATTATAGGATTTAAATATTTTATTATTTGAATCACAAAAACCTTTTAATCTTAATTTTCCATATGCCCAATCTCCAATTATATAATCAAAATCATCAAAATAATCCGTTATTTTTTCTAAAGCAAGAGCTTTATCAAAACCCTCTTTTTCATTTTTTATTAATTCATATTTTTTATCATTAATTAATATTTCCATAAATCCTCCCTAAATAATTAAAAAAGTTATAATAGAAATTCCCATAATCAATGTACTAATTACACTCATAATAAGCAGGATATCAACATAACCATTACCTGATGATAAATGGTTTTTATAAAAATCATTTATAGCTTTTTCTAACAAATATTCAAAATTAATAGCATACTTATTCACCTTTAAAGCTTTATATACTTCTTCATTAATTTTTTCTACATCCATAGCGCTTAATGCTTTAACATCTGTATAACTTTTTGATATTACTCGATAAGCTTCCGGGCTTAATAAATGTTTTGGCTGTTCTACTTCAACTTTACTATTTAAATTATTTTGTTCATTAAAATAATTAATTATCTCATATTCGTTTTTGGTGTGTAGAAAATTATAAGAAATAATTAACTCATGATTAGCAGATGGGCTATATAATAATTGTTTGAATTTCTTTTCTTCTTCTTCAGTTACCGAAAACTTTACTTTTTTAGTAATAAACATATCAATTAATATTTTTTCAATTATTAAAAAATATGGATTTGGTTTTTCTGAAGTTTTTTCAATATCTTCAAAATTTTGTAAATGTTTTTTAAATTCTTCTATTTTATTTAGCGGATATCCATATTTAGATAAATTAACATTTAAAGATTTTTCATTTTTAGTTAAATACGCATTGGTTATATCTAATTCACCATAGATTAAAGATAACGTTCTTATAACAACAACTAAAAAATTATTGTGCAAAACACTATTCGGTTTATCTTTACTATCTAAAAAGTTTTTTACGGCCTCATTCATAGCCTCATTAACAAAATATGTTTCCACTATTCTTCACCTATTATAAATTATAACACATAAATTAATCTATGGGAATATCAATAATATTACTTTTAGAAACAATATCATTACCATATAATAAAGGAACTCTCCCATTAATCATTGCCGCATCAATTAAAAATTCATAATTTATCGTTAATTTCTTTTTATTAACTGGGGTTGTTATTAATTCATTTATGGTTATTTCTACAAAAATCTCAGATAAAGCATTGTTTAAACCATAACTGGTTACCTTAGTTTTTAAATTTGATTTAATAGAATCTATAAAATTAATCTTAATAGGTATTTTAGGACCTAAATTAGAAATTATAGCATAATCACTGGCAATAAAAAGCGGAACATCAATATATACTCCATTCTTAGCATTTTTAAAATCCCCTGTCTCTAATTCATAATCTTCTAATGCTTGCAAACTTTTTTTAATATTATTGTTAATTGAATTATTTATTATATATGCTCTTTTTAAATCATAATCTACAGAAATAATTTCTCCATTGTTGTTTTTGGTAATTAAAAAGATATTTTTAATGCTATTTTCTTCTAAAGAATAGCCAATTTGATCATTAATAATTTTATAAACTACTTTTTCTAACTTTAACATAACCATTTCGTTCATTTTAGGAGTTAAATTACTTAAATATAGCTTTAATAACATAGAAGTTACAAAAATAATATTTATTAAAAATAAAATTAATAAATAAGATATTTTAATTGTTCGCTTTTTTCTTTTTTTAAAAACAACTTTCATAATTAAATATATGAAAGTTATTGACTAAAAACTTAAAATTGATTTTAAAAAGATAAATATTCCCACTAAAAAAGCAATTAAAATAACAACAACGAGAACTTCCGTTAAAAATTTGCTTTTTCCTTTTTCGTTTTCTAGCTCCATAAAGTCTTTTTTATCAAATTGAGTACTTTTTGAAAAAAAAGTTTGTTCTAAATCCTGGGTAGTTTGAATGTTTTCTTTTATTTCTGGTAAATTTTCAATTTCATTACCAGCTTTTAAATGATTAAAAATATTTATTGTTGAATCTGTATCTTCTATTTTTTGAGATTTTTCTTCATTTATCGTTATAGTACTAATTAAATTTAATAAATCATTTGAATTATCCGATTTATTATTTTCTAATGCTGGTTTTTCAATTTGCAAATTTTTTAAAATATCAAATTGAGTATCTCGCATTTTTTTAGCCCGATCTTCTTCATAAGTAACCGGTTTTTCTATTCTAGCCTTATTTAAAATAGCATTTATATCATATTCTTTCGTTATTTCATCTTTAGCGTTAATCTCAATATCTTCATCTTCAAGACGAATACTTTTTCTTTTAGGTGCTTCATTATATTTAGTATCTAATATTTTTTTTATCTTTGTCACATCAATTTCATTTTTATAATTATCACTTAAAATTGTTGCATTATTAGAAATATCAAAATTTTCCAATTCACTTTTGTTAATATTTTGATATATTTTTTCATTTCGCTCAAGTCTTGATAAAGATTTTTTTTCTGACGGACTATATTTTGCCATTCTACTATCCATATAAACACCTTCTTATAAAAATAATACCATACTTTACAATGTTTTCAAATATTAATATTGATTTATTTCAACTTGTTGACTATAATTAGACAAGGAGGAACAATGAAAAAAATAATTGTTAGAGATGGAGCTTGCATTGGTTGTGGAGCTTGCATTGCCATAGATCCCAATCATTTTGATTTTAATGACGATGGGTATGCGATGGTTATAAGTAATGAGGATTTAGAAACGAGTGCATTAAAAAACGCTATTAGCTCATGTCCCACAAATGCAATTAAAATGATAGACGATAATGAACATCACTGTAGTTGCGAAGATGATGCCGCTTGTGGAGAAAATTGCTCTGATTGTACTTGCAAATAAAAAATTGTTAGTTAATTCTAACAATTTTTATTTGCATAAAATGTTTTTGTTTCTTTAATAGTCAACTCACGATATTCGCCTGATTTTAAATTATCAATTTTTAAATGCCCATATCCTGTTCGCGTTAATTTTTCAACACTATACCCTAATTCTTTAAATATATTTTTAACAATATGATTTCGACCTTCTATAATTGTTAATTCAATAAAAGACGTCTTTTTCTCTTGATTTTTTTTGCGAATTTTAAAATTTACAATATTTACTTTTTTATTATCAACAACTACACCATTTTTTAAAGATTTAATGGCGTTTGCGTCTAAAATACCCTCAATTTTAACTAAGTAGGTTTTTTTTATTTCATTCTTGGGATGCATTAAATAATTTGCAAATTCACCATCATTTGTTAAGATAATAATTCCCGTCGTATCATAATCTAAACGACCAACAGAATATATTCGCTCATTAGTATCAATTAAATCAACCACTGTAATCCTATTTTTATCATCTGAAGCAGAACTGACAACACTTCGCGGCTTATGTAACAAATAATACTTTTTTTGAATCTCTTTATTAATTAAAATTCCATCAATTGTTATTAAATCTGTAGAAGTAACTTTAGTACCTAATTCAGTTATTAATTTATCATTAACATACACTTTTTTATTTTTGATTAATTTTTCAGCTTCTCTTCTTGAACAATACCCATAATTTGCAATTGCTTTATGTATTCTTTCCATCAATAAACACCAATTACATTATATCACGAAATTCCTATTTATTGCAGGAATTAAATTAAAAAAAGGATTTTGTTAAAATAAAGGCTAATAAAATTCCTATAAAATCAGCAAATAACCCAACGGTTAAAGCATATCTTGATTTCATAATTTTTACACTGGCAAAGTAAAGGGCAATAACATAAAGAGTTGTATCTGTACACCCTTGTAAAATAGATGCCAGTTGGCCAATATAAGAATCTGGACCATGGGTTATAAATATATCATTCATAATAGCTAAGGTTGCCGTCCCCGATATTGGTCTTAATAATGCCATAGGAATAACCTCAAAAGGGATGTTTAGTTTATTAAATGTAGGTAATAAAAATTTTAAGGCACCATCTAAAAAGTTACTATCTAAAAATATATTAATAGCAAAAACCATACTAATAACAGCCGGGAAAATATTAAAAGTCATTATTAAACCTTCTTTAGCGCCATCTAAAAAAGATTCATAAATATTAACTTTCTTTTTTAAACCATAAAAAATGATACTAATAATAAATAACGGGATAATAATCTTAGATAAACTACTCATTATTTTTTCTCCTAATAAAATAATCTAATATTAAACCACAGAAATTAGAACAAAGAGTAGCTATAATTCCAGGAATTATAATAGCTTCAGGACTAACTGAACCCATTGAAACTCTTAAGGCTAATACTGTAGTCGGTATTAATGTTACTCCTCCAGTATTTAATACTAAAAAAGTTATCATCGAAGATGATGCAACTTCTTTTTTAGGATTAATTTTTTGCAATTCCTTCATTGCTTTTAAACCAAATGGTGTGGCAGCACTACCGAGTCCCATCATATTTGCGGCAACATTTGAGGCAATGTAACCAAGAGCTAAATTATCTTTGGGAACCTTAGGAAATAATATTTTTAATATTGGCCGAAAGAAATTAGCTACTATATTTAATAAGCCACTATTTTCCGCAATTTTCATAATCCCCGTCCATAAAACAATAATTGGTAAAATTGATAAAATTAGTTCAAGTGCCTGATTACCATTAGTTAAAATACTTTTGTTTATTATGTCAATATTACCAGTGAACAAACTATAAATTATTCCAATAAAAATTAAACTACCCCAAATGTATCCTACCATGAAACCATCCATTTTAATATTTTTTGCCAAAACGTTATAATATTAGTTTTAGTTTTATTTATTAACAAATCTTCTTCATGCAATAATTGATTATTTAAATAAACCTTAGCAACTCCCACTTTATTCCCAACTTTCTTTTTATATAATTCATATTTAACACTTAAATTATCTTTTTCATTTGGTTTTACTAAAGCATAATAATCGTTTTTAACATAAATTATTTTATTTCCTTTTTTTAAGGAAGTTACTTCTTTATCCAAAACTTGCACACTAATATATTCTTTGAAAATTTTTTCATATAATGATTCATGATTAGCAAAATCATTCCCGTCATTTAAAGTGACTATTATAAGATTTTTATTATCTTTACTTCCTGTAGTCACTAAAGTTCGTTTAGCTTTTTCAGTATATCCGGTTTTTCCTCCAGTAATATAGTCATTTCTAAATAATAATTTATTTTTATTCGTCCAACTATAAGTTTTTTTATCAGTTTTAATAATTTTATTTTTAATTTTAAATATTTCATTAAATGTTTTATTTTTCATAGCGTATTTAGTTATAACCGCCATATCATATGCTGTTGAGTAATTTGCTGAATTTTTTTCTTCCAATCCATGATTATTTACAAAAATAGTATTTTTCAATTTTAATTCTTTAACTTTATTATTCATTAATTCTACAAAATCAGGCATACCATTAGCGGTAGCTACCGCTAACATAACCGCAGCATCATTTCCACTTCTTAACATTAACCCATATAATAAATCGTTTATTTTTATTTTTTCGCCCATTTCAATATATATCGCACTACCATAAGCTTTTAAAACGTCTTCCGTAACTGTTATTTCTTTATTTAAATCAATATGTTCAATAACAATTATAGCAGTCATAATTTTTGTTATACTAGCAATCAATCTTTTTTCATCTTTGTTTTTAGAAAGTAATACGCTTCCGCTGTTTTGATCCATTACAACATAGCTAGATGCAGATATGGCGTTTACTGTTTTAGGAAACAATATTAATATAAGTAAAAGTAATCCTAATTTTCTCATAAGATATCACGCCTTCAAAAAAGTTTATGACAAATTCCCATTTTTCTTTACTAATAATTCAAAAATAGGTATAATTTAGGTGTAAGGTAGTGATTTATGAAAAAATTTGGTGATCGACGGGATGGCAAGCGAGTTAAAAATTTAGATGTTATCCATAAAATTATGCCTCATTTAATGAATAATAGATGCGATGCGGAAGTTTATTTATTTGAAAAATTTGATATCACAAATTTACTAAAATATTTAGATGAAAAAAACGATGGTTTAGAAAAAGAACAACAATATACCATATTTATGGCAATTATAACTGCAATATTTAAAACTATCCATAATAGACCATTACTTAATCGCTTTGTTGCCGGCAAAAAATTTTATGATCGAAATTTTATAACCGCAAGTTTTGTTATTAAAAAAACCTTTGAAGACACTGCTGAGGAAGCATTATTTATTTATGAATCCCAAAAAGAAGATAATATTAACACCATTAAAAATAGAATCAAAAAAGAAGTTGCCGATATTCGCCAAGTCGAACAAACCGCAATTGATAAAACATTAAATTTTATTACTTCTGCTCCTGGTTTATTAACAAATATAATTGTAAAAATTATTAAAATTATGGATTTTTATGGTATTGTTCCAAAATCATTAACCCAAGATGATCCTAATTATTCCAGTGTATTACTTACTAATTTAGGTAGCATTAAATGCAATCAGGTATATCATCATTTAAATAATTATGGCACTAATTCATTAGTGGTAGCAATCGGAACTATTTATGAAAATAATAATAGACAATACGTTGATATTGGCTTTACTGCGGATGAGTGAATAGCTGATGGTTTTTATTTTGCAAAATCTATTTTATTGGCTAAAAAAATTTTAGAAAATCCAGAGCTATTAGAAGAAAATATTTCAACAATTATTAAAGAATAAAAAAAATAGAATAATCTATTTTTTTTAATTGAAATCTCAACCGCACCACTTTGTAATAATTATATTTTATGTG
>CAYOJY010000005.1:0-30609 GCA_964404455.1 uncultured Muribaculaceae bacterium
ATTTATTGCCAATTTAATTAAAAAAACAAATCGCAAGGTAGAGTATATTATTGTCAACGAAGCTGGCGCCAGTGTATATTCTGCAAGTAAACTGGCAATTTTAGAATTTCCCGAGTATCAGGTTGAAGAAAGAAGTGCAGTTTCCATCGGGCGAAGATTGCAAGACCCTTTAGCGGAATTAGTTAAAATTGAACCTGAAAGCATTGGGGTAGGTTTATATCAGCATGATGTTGCCGATAAATTATTAAAAGAATCTTTAGATTTTGTCGTTTTAGCGTCAGTTAATAGTGTTGGTGTAGATGTCAATACAGCCAGTGTTAGCTTATTTAAATATGTTTCTGGAATTAATAATAAAATAGCTGAAAAACTCATTACTTATCGAGAAAAAGCTAAAAAAATAGTTTCCCGAATGGAATTAAAAAAAATATTAAGTGATAAAATATATGAACAAGCCATTGGTTTTTTAAGAATTAATGATGGCGTTAATTTATTAGATGAAACTTCAATTCACCCAGAAAGTTATGATATTGCTTTAAAAATATTAAAAGATCACAGTTTAGGTATAAAAGACATTGGAACTGAAAAAATTAATAATATAATATTTAAAAATAATTACGAAATTGATAATTATACTTTTGATGATATAATTGAATCTTTGAAAAAACCCAAAAGAGATCCTCGTGACAAATTTTTAAAACCACTTTTAAAAAGTGATATTGTAAAGTTAGAAGATTTAAAAGTGGGGGATGCTTTGGAAGGGACTATTCGAAATGTGGTGGACTTTGGGGCTTTTATCGACATTGGTTTAAAAAATGATGGTTTAGTACATATTTCTAAAATATCTAAAAATTATATTAAGCATCCATCTGAAATATTATCAATTGGCCAAATTGTAACTTGTTATGTTGAAAAAATTGATTTAGAAAAACAAAAAGTATCTTTAACATTATTAGAGGATACATGGAAGTAGATATTGTTAAAATTGATGATTTTGCTCAAGGAATAGGATATGTAAATAATAAAATAATATTTGTGCCAAAAACTTTACTTGGAGATAAGATTAAAGTTGAAATAGTTAAAGAAACCGCTAAATATTATGAAGGTAAAGTGATTAAATATTTGCAAAAAAGTGATTTGAGAATAAATTCTATTTGTCCATTTTTTGATAAATGTGGGGGATGTCAATTTTTAAATACTAGCTATGAGAATAGTTTATCTTTAAAATTTGCCAATTTAAAAAGAAATTTTGCCAAAAATAATATAAAAGTGGCAATTAATTTAATAAAAAATGATTTGTTTCTTCATTATCGAAATAAAATAAGTTTAAAAGTTATAGATGAAAAAATTGGTTTTTATGAAAATAAAACTAATAAATTAGTTGAAATAAATTATTGTTATTTATGTAAAGAAGCTATTAATAATTTAATAAAAGATTATAAATATTTAAACATAAAAAGTGGTACTTTAACTATTCGGTGCAATTATAATAATGAATTATTGATTATTATAAAAAGTGAAGAAAAACCAATTATAGATTTAAAATATTTAAGAGAAAATCATAAAATTGTTGGAATTATTTATAATGATCAGGTAATTTATGGTAAAAATAATTTTATTGAAATAATAAATAACTTTTTATTTGAAGTATCTTACGATTCATTTTTTCAAGTTAATAACTTTATTACTCCAAAAATATTTGATTTAATTCAAATTTATTTAAATGAAGAAGATATTGTTTTAGATTTATATTCAGGCGTAGGAACCTTAAGTATAAATGCTTCAGTTAAAGTTAAACATGTTTATGGTGTGGAAGTTATAAAAAATGCAGTTATTAATTCCTTAAAAAATAAAAAAATGAATAAAATAAATAATGTGGATTTTATATTAAATGATTTAAGTAAAAAAATTGATATAAATATCCCTAATATTAATACTTTTATTATTGATCCTCCAAGAAGTGGATTAGATAAAAAGGTAAAAGAACTAATAAAAGAAAAATTGCCTGAAAAAATAATATATATTTCTTGTAACCCCAGTACATTATTTAGAGATATAAAAGAGTTAGAGAGCTATGAAGTTAAAAAAGTTACAATGTTTGATATGTTTAGTTTTACCCATCATGTAGAATGTGGGGTATTACTCCATAAAAAAAAATAATAAAAAATACTTAAATTTGTTGTTATAATCATTTAATAGTAGTATTATTATATAGTTGAAAAGAAAGAGAGTTTTCATGCTTAGTGTATTAAAAAGATTAAATAAAAAACAAATTATTTTTATTTTAATTAGTGTAATATTTATTGTCTTTCAAGTTTGGCTAGATTTAAAATTGCCAGATTACATGACTGATATGACAATATTAATCAAAACCCCAGGCTCAGCAGTAATTGATTTATTAATTCCCGGAAGTAAAATGTTATTATGTGCTTTGGGAAGCTTTTTGGCGGCTATTATTACCGGCTATTTTTCAGCCCATGTTGCCGCATCATTTTCGCAAAAATTAAGAAAAGATTTATTTTATAAAATCGAAGATTTTGGTATGGAGGAAATGAAAAAATTTTCTACCAGTAGTTTAATTGTTCGAACAACAAACGATGTATTAAATTTACAGAGATTTTTAGCCATGGGGATGCAGGTGATTATAAAAGCCCCAATATTAGCCTGCTGGGCAGTAAGTAAAATATATTCAAAGAATCTAGATTGGTCAATAATAACTGGATCATTTGTTTTTATTTTATTAATAATTGTTACAATAGTTTTAATATTAACTATTCCCAAAACTAATATTATTCAAAAATTAATTGATGATTTAAATAGAATTACGCGGGAAAATATTACAGGTATAAGAGTTATAAAAGCTTTTAATGCTCAAGAATACCAAAATGCTAAATTTGAAAAATGTAACGAAGAAGTTACAAAAACTAATTTATTTATAGCTAAGGTAATGGCTATCCTTTATCCCTCAATTTTATTAATCATGTCTTTATTAACTTTAAGTATTTACTATACTGGAGCTCAGATGATTGATAAGGCTTTAATGGATGCCAAAATAATTTTATTTAGTAATATGATTGTCTTTTCAGCTTATGCGGTTCAAGTTATTATGGGATTTATGATGTTGGTAATGATTTTTATCATTTATCCAAGAGCAAGAGTATCAGCAATTCGAATAAAAGAAATTTTAAATACAAATATTGCTATTCATAATGGAAACTATCAAACGAAAGATAGGGGGCAAGGAGAAATTGAATTTAAAAATGTTTCCTTTAAATACCCTGATGCCGAAGAGTATATTTTAAAAAATATTTCTTTTCATGCCCAAGAAGGTGAGACTGTTGCCTTTATTGGTGGCACAGCATCTGGTAAATCAACATTAGTTAATTTAATCCCTCGTTTATATGATGTAACTGAAGGAGAAATTTTAATTAATAATATTAATATTAAAAATTATGATATGGAATATTTAAATCAAAAAATAAGTTACATTCCTCAAAAAGCTGTTATATTTGAAGGAACAATTCAATCAAATGTTACTTATGGCAGTAAAGATATAAGTAATAAAAAAATAGATGAAGCAATAACCGTTGCCCAGGCAAAAGATTTTATTATGCAAATGGAAGATGGTCTAAATAACAAAGTGGCAAGTAAAGGAACGAATTTATCCGGAGGTCAAAAACAAAGAATTGCAATTGCAAGGGCAATTGCCCGAAACCCTGAAATTTATATTTTTGATGATTCATTTTCGGCCTTGGATTATAAAACGGATTTTCAATTAAGGCAAAATTTAAAAAAGTATGCTAAAAATGTTACAACTTTAATTGTTGCTCAAAGAATAGGAACAATTATGCATGCGGATAAAATTATTGTTTTAAATCACGGAGAAATTGTGGGGATAGGAACTCACCAGGAATTACTAAAAAAATCTAAAATATATTTAGAGATTGTTGAATCTCAATTATCCGCAAAGGAGTTAGCAAATGAATAAACATCAAAAAATTTCAACTGAAAAATTAAATGGTATTGAATTAAAAGAGCAAATAAAAAAATTAATTATAAATTTAAAACCATATTCACTCCTAATAATAATTGCTTTTATATTATCTATAGCAGGTTCGATTTTTACCATAATAGGTCCGAATCAATTAAGCAAATTAACTGATGCTATTGTAAATGGAATGTTAGTAGGAATTAATCTTGGATATGTTCGAAAAATAACGATTATTTTAGTATTATTATATTTATTTAGTTTTATATTTTCTTATTTACAAGATGTTATTATGGCTTATGTAACGCAAAAATTCACTAAAAAAATCCGCAATAATATATCTTTAAAAATAAATAAATTACCTTTAAAGTATTTTGATAATAATCAAACAGGAGATATTTTATCAAGAGTATCAAACGATGTTGATGTTATTTCTCAATCTTTAAGTCAAAGTATTGGGGGTTTAACATCAGCTTTAACTACTTTAATTGGAGTGGTTATTATGATGCTTATTACTAATTTATGGATGACTCTAACGGCAATATCGGCATCATTAATTGGTTTTTTAATCATGTTCATTATCTTAAGTAAATCTCAAAAATATTTTATTAGGCAGCAGGCTGAATTAGGTAAATTAAATGGCCATATTGAAGAAATATATTCATCTCACAACGTAGTTAAAACTTATAATGGAGCTGAAAATGCTAAAAATAAGTTTAATAGTTATAACGAAACCTTGTTTGAAAACGCTTTTAAAAGTCAATTTTTATCCGGATTAATGGTGCCAATTATGAATTTTATTGGTAATTTCAGTTATGTTGCCGTTTGTTTAGTTGGAGCATATTTAGTTATGAATAATCAAATAACTTTTGGGGTAATTGTAGCTTACATGGTTTATGTTAGATTATTTTCTTCTCCTTTGGCAACTATTGCCCAAGCAGCAAACAGCCTTCAATTAACATTCGCGGCCAGTAAGAGAGTGTTTGAATTTTTAGATGAAGAAGAAATTACCAATGAAGAACATAAAACACAAAAAATTTTACCGCAAAATGTAAAAGGTAATATAAAATTTGAGAATGTTAAATTTGGTTATAATCCTGAAAAATTAGTAATTAAAGGTTTTTCGACAAATATTAAATCAGGTTCAAAAATTGCTATTGTCGGTCCGACAGGTGCGGGCAAAACAACTTTAGTTAATTTAATAATGCGTTTTTATGAAATTGATAGTGGAAAAATTATAATAGATGATATCGATATTAAAGAATTAACTCGCGAAAATATCCATGATTTGTTTTGTATGGTTTTACAGGATACTTGGGTGTTTGATGGAAGTATTAAGGAAAATATAATTTTTAATAAAGAAAATATAACTGATGAAGAAATAAAAAATGTTTGTAAAGCCGTTGAAATAGATCATTTAATTAAATCATTGCCTAATGGATACAATACAATTTTAGGTGATAACGAAACTTTATCGGCTGGAGAAAAGCAACTTTTAACAATTGCTCGAGGGATGCTTGAATCCGCGCCATTTTTAATATTGGATGAAGCAACAAGTAATGTCGATGTTAGAACCGAAAAAATTGTGCAAAGAGCTATGGATAAGTTAATGGTAGGAAAAACTTCATTTATTATTGCTCATCGTTTATCAACAATAAAAAATGCCGATTTAATTTTAGTTATCAAAGATGGTAATATTATTGAACAAGGAAATCATAATGAATTAATGAAAAACCAAAATTATTATTTTGAATTATACAATTCTCAATTTGAAAATTAAATAAAGTGTGATAAAATTAAAATAGGAGAGTGATTATAATGTTTATTGGCCCAGATCCAATTCATATTAAATGCAATAAAGAAGATATTGCACCATTAGTTTTAATGCCAGGAGATCCTTTAAGAGCAAAATATATTGCTGAAAAATTTTTAGAAGATGTAAAATTAGTTACAAGCGTCAGGAACATGTTGGGTTTTACTGGATACTATAAAAACAAACTTATTACTGTAATGGGTTCAGGTATGGGAATGCCTTCAATGAGTATTTATGCTTTTGAATTATTTCATTTTTTTAATGTTCAAAAAATAATTCGTATAGGTACTTGTGGAGTTGTTGATCCAGAAGTAAAAGTTCCAGAAATAATTTTATCGGATAACCTATATACTGATTCAAGATTTGGTTTTTTGTATAATGGTTATGAAAGCAACCAAGTTAAACCAAGTGATGCCTTAAATCAAAATGTAATAAATGCTTCAAAAAACTTAAATTTAAATATTCATATCGGTACCATTATGACAACTGATGTGTTTGGTCCTTATATTGATGTTAAGGCCATGATGGAAAGAATTCCGGAAAATATTAAACCAATTGGCGAAGAAATGGAAGGTTTTGCTTTAGTTCATATTGCCAATTCTATGGATAAAGAAGCTACAGTTATTGCAACCGCAGTTGATTCAATGTATAGCGAAGTTATTTTATCAATTGAAGATCGAGAAAAATCTTTAAATGACATGATAGTTTTAGCTCTTGAAGCAATAATAAAATAAAAAAATAATTTTTAGATAATATATTAAGTAATACATTAAGTTTTAAAAACTTGACAGTTTTTTTAACCCCCATTATAATATTATAATAATGAAACGAAAAGAAAACTATTTAGAAAGAGAATCAAAAAAATGACTACAGGAAAATATATGTGTACTATTGGCCCCGCTTCTCAAAAATTTAATGTTCTTGCAGAAATGACTGAATACGGAATGTCTTCAATAAGATTTAATATGTCCCATATTGATTATGATATAAAAGAAATAATTAAATTTTCTAAAAAAATTGAGCAAATATATGGTATTTCAATTCCATCATATATGGATTTAAAAGGACCGGAATTAAGAGTGCATTCTTCCGAGGCAATTAATTTATCAGTAAATGACATTATTGTAATAGGAAAAGATATATTTATAGATAATTTTAATTATAATCTTTTATCAATAGAAGATGTTTTAAGTATAAATGATGGACAAGTATTATTAAAAATTGTTGAAATTAATGAAAATTTTATAAAATGTAAAGCGCCTCATGGGGGAGTCATCAAAAATGAAAGCGCTATTTATAATCCAAAAATAAATAATGCGCTTCCTTTTATTAGTTTAATAGATAAAGAACATATAAAAGTAGCTTCCGAATTAGAAATAGATTACTTAATAGTTTCATTTATTAGAAATGCAGAAAATATTCATCAAATAAAAAAAATTTTAAAGCAATTATCATCAAATATGAAAATAGTAGCAAAAATTGAGACTAGGGAAGCCGTTACCAATTTGGATGAGATAATATCATTAAGTGATGAAATACTTATCGGTAGAGGTGATTTAGGTGTCGCTTTTCCAGTTTGGGAATTACCATATATCCAAAAAAATATAGCTAAAAAAGTTAAAGTTAGTGGTAAGAAATTAATCATAGGTACTGGTTTTTTAAAATCGATGAAAAAGAACATATTACCGACTAGAGCTGAAGTTAGTGATTTATATTATGCGTTTCAGGATGGGGCAGACGAAATTATGTTTTCCGGAGAAACCGCTATTGCTAAAGATCCTGTTAGAGTTCTTAAAATGGCTAATAAAATACATTCAACTATAAATAAATAACAACAAAAAAATCTTCACTTGATAAAGATTTTTTTGTTTTAAATATTTGATTCTTTTTTAAATTTATTAATTAAAGCTAAGGAAAAATTTTCTAATTTAATTTTATTTTCTTCTGAATCTCCTTCGGCCCGAAATATAATATTAGGACCGGTATTACTTGCACGCACTAATGCCCAGCCACCTTTAAATCTGACCCTTACTCCATCAATATCAGTAAAAGGAAAATTTTGGGATTTACAGTAATTAGTTATTTTATTAATAATAATAAATTTTTCATCATCAGTTGTGGGAATTTTAATTTCTTCTGTTGCGTAATATTTTGCGATATTTTGAGTTAATTCAGATACTGATTTTTCAGTTTTGCTTAATATTTCAATCATTCTTAATGAAGCATAAATAGCACTCCCCATATCGGCAACTTTATCTCTAAAATAAATATGTCCAGAAAATTCTCCGCCAAAAGGTAAATTATCTTCTTTTGTTTTTGCTTGAGTGTAACTTGCTCCGGTTCGATACATAAACGGTTCTGCTTTTAATTTTAAAATTTCATCTTCTATTGCTTTTGAACATTTCACATCATATAAAAATTTTCGGTTAATAACTTTAAAAGATATATCTCTTATAATTAAAATCATAAATTCTTCGATTGACATAAATTCGCCATTTTCTTTAACAAACCCAACTCGATCACCATCACCATCATAGGCAATACCTAAATCTGCTTTAGTTTCTAAAACTTTTTTTTGTAATTGAACCAAATTAGTTTTTACAGTAGGATCGGGATGATGATTTGGAAAAGTTCCATCATTTTCCTCATTAATTATTTCAAAATCTATATTAAATTTTTCAAATATTTTTCTTGTTATAATTGTAGTCGCGCCATTTCCGCAGTCAATTATTACTTTTCTTTTTCGAGCCCCTAAATTAATACCTAATTTCATATAATCAATATATTTATCACTTATATCACTAGTTTGATAAGTTCCTTTTTGGTTTAAAAAATTACCACTTAATGTAAATTTTTTAAAATCTTGAATCATTTCACCACGAGCATTAGATAAATGATCAAAAGAAAATTTAAAACCATTATCGTCTTTTGGGTTATGACTAGCTGTAATCATAATTCCAAATAAATGATTTAAGTATCTGGCATAAAAGTTCATCGGAGTGGTAGTTAAACCATAATCTAATACACTACATCCGCTTTCTAATAAACCTTTTACTAAATTATCTTTTAAACTTGGGCTGGATAATCTATTATCCATTGAAACAACACAAGACCTTTGAGAATACTTTTCTTTAATATAAGAACCATAACTAAGACCTATTTTATACGCAACATCTTCATTAATATCTTCGGGATATTTTCCTCTAATATCATATTCTCTAAAAATATGTTCATTCATATATTATCACCTAGAATAATTTTATCAAAAATGAAAGGTAATGTCCATTTATAAAAAAATTTATATTGTTTATCCAATATAAATAAATTATCAAAAAAACCCTCGGGCTTTTTGACTTATAAAACTCTCGGTACAGATTCATTGATTCTTTCTTCAGCGATTTTTGATTCAACAACCATTCGTTTAAGTATATTAAAATATTCCTTTAAATTTTTCGGCATTAATAAAACATCTATCCCAACCATAATACAATTAGTAATAATTTCATCCGTTTTATAATAATTAAGAATTGCCCTCATTTCTAAAGAATCAGTTATTATTATTTTTTTAAAGTCTAAGGCATCCCGTAAAATACCAGTTATGATTTCTTTAGACACAGTTGCAGGAATGTGATTACTATATTAGATGATTTTTATGAAACTTATTCTAAGAACCATGAATTAGCAGTAGAATCTCTTGATGAAAAACAGTAGTGGCATCTTTACCAATAGTTTTTGCAATAGCAACTTTAGGGCTTCTGTTGCCAATTCCTTTTTCAATAGTTTTGCGATCACTCAAAGTTAAATGAGACTGATTTTTCTTTTGCTTTTTTATTTATAAAAATCCTTTCCTAATATACCGAAAGACCCACTTGATATTAAAAATTAAAGCAATAAAAAAGGAATTAAATCTTACAATAATCTCAAACCGGAATTTTTTGTATGACTTAATTCCACTTGGGGGTCTTAGACTGGAATTTACTTTAGCAATTCACAACTACAACATAAAATGGTAATTTATTATGTCAATGACTTGCGATTATGTCTCAAAATAATTCAAACATACGCGTTTTATTTTTATCAAGTGTATTACTAGGTTTTCTTTTGCGATTGCCGTGTACAAATGCTGATTTACCTTTCTCATTTAAGTCACCTCGGTGACATATTGTATAATATCTTTGAGACATAATCAAAAGATACTACTTAAGACATTATCATAAGTTAATCACAATTTTCCTCTTTTATTTAAAGGGATTCTTGACAAATGAGTATTAAAACTTTATAATTGGTAATATATTATAAAAACGAAGAACAAGACAATATTATTTTAAAAATTTTTATAGAAAGTTAGTGGTTGATGGAAACTAATAAAATGATTAAAATAATTATCACTTGGGAGTTGATTATTTGAAATGAAAGTAAAATAATCCGTTAAGTGCGTTAAACTAATTAAGTATAATTAAGGTGGTACCACGGCTAATTCGTCCTTTGGATGAGTTAGTTTTTTTATAGAAAGGAAAGTTAAAATGAAAAATTTTAAAGAATTAAGTAAATTAAGTGTGAGTGAAAGCGAAAAAATAATCGCTTTAAAATGGGAAAAAGATAATATTTATCAAAAAACTTTAGATGCAAGAAAAAATCATCCTGATTTTGTTTTTTATGATGGACCGGCAACGGCAAATGGTTATCCGGGATTACATCACATGGTATCCAAATTCTTAAAAGATTCTTTTTGTAAATATCAAACGATGAAAGGAAACCGAATAATTAGAAAAATAGGTTGGGACACGCATGGTTTACCTGTTGAATTACAAGTTGAACAGGAACTTGGTTTCAAAAATAAAAATGATATTGAAAAATATGGGATTGCCGAATTTAATCAAAAATGTAAGGAAAGTGTTTTAAAAAACAAAAAAGTCTTTTCTGATTTAACCAATAAAATGGGTCAGTTTGTTGATTTAGATAATCCATATATTACTTATGATAATAATTATATTGAAACAGAATGGTGGATATTAAAAAAATTTTTTGATGAAGGATTATTTTATCAAGGTCATAAAATTATTCCATATTGCCCAAGATGCGGGACTGGTTTAGCATCTCATGAAGTAGCTCAAGGCTATAAAGAAGTTAGCGTTGATACAATTACGGTTCCGATGAAAAAAGCGGATGAAGATTGTTATTTTTTAGTCTGGACAACTACACCCTGGACTTTAATAGCCAATGTGGCCATATGTGTTAATCCCTATGAAGAATATATTAAAGTTTTATCTAAGGGATTAAAATTTATTGTTGCTAAAAAATTAGCGGATAAAGTTTTAGACGAAGAATATGAAATTTTAGAAACATATACTGGTAAAGATTTAGAATATACTAAGTATGATCAATTGTTGCCGTTTTTAAATGTTGATAAAAAAGGTTTTTATGTAACGGTTGATGAATATGTAACAATGGAAGATGGAACGGGTATTGTTCATATCGCTCCCGCTTTTGGTGAAGATGATAGTAAAGTTGCAATAAAATATAATTTACCATTAATAAATCCCGTTGGCGAAGATGGAACATATATTGAAGGTCCTTGGAAGGGATTATTGGTATTTGATGCGGATTTAGAAATTATTAAATATTTAAAAGAAAATAATAAATTATTTAAAAAACAAAAAATAGAGCATAATTATCCTCATTGTTGGCGTTGTTCTACTTCTTTAATATACACTTCCAAACCATCTTATTATTTAAAAGTTACTGCTTTTAAGGATAAAATAATTGAAAATAACAAAAAGATTAATTGGTACCCGGATTATGTAGGCGAAAAAAGATTTGGCAACTGGTTAGAAAATTTAAATGACTGGGCAATTTCTAGGAACCGTTATTGGGGAACACCGCTTCCATATTGGACTTGTCAATGCGGATATGATCATATGATTGGATCTTTAAAAGAATTGGTGGAAATGTCTTATAATCAAATTACTGAAGATATTGAATTACATCGCCCATATATTGATGAAGTTTATTTAAAATGCCCTAAATGTAGTGCTAAGATGAAACGGTGTAGTGATGTTATTGATTGTTGGTTTGACTCAGGTTCCATGCCTTTTGCGCAATATCATTATCCCTTTGCTAACCAAGATATATTTCAAAATCAGTTTCCTGCCGATTTTATCTGTGAAGGAATTGATCAAACTCGAGGATGGTTTTACACATTATTGGTTATTTCTACTTTTGTTACCGGGAAATCTCCTTTTAAAAATGTTTTAGTAAATGATTTATTATTGGACGTAAGTGGTAAAAAAATGAGTAAAAGTCGGGGTAATATTATTGAACCTTTTGATACTATTAATGAATATGGAGCGGATACAGTTAGATTTTATTTACCATATGCTTCCCCAGTATGGATGCCTTTAAAATTTGATTTAGCGGGTTTAAAAGAAGTTTATTCTAAATTCTTCAATCCTCTTAAAAACACTTATAATTTCTTTTGTTTATATGCCAATACCGATAAAATAAATATTGATGAATGTGATGTTGCTTATGAAAATAGAGAAGAAATTGATAAATGGATTATTTCTAAATATAATACATTACTAAAAAATGTTACCGATTATTATGAAGAATATGATTTAAATAAAGTAGTTCGTTCATTAGCTGATTTTGTTTCCGAAGATTTATCTAATTGGTATATAAGAAGAAATCGAAATCGTTTTTGGGGAAATGAACTAGACAATTCTAAAAAATCAGTTTATCAAACAACTTATGAAATATTAAAAGGTATTTCCCAAATTATGGCTCCAATCACACCTTTTTTAGCCGAAGAAATATATACCAATTTAACAAATAAAGATTCAGTTCATACTTCGTACTTTCCTAAATTTAATGAAGATTTAATTAATCCAGCTTTGGAAGAAAAAATGGATTTAATTAGAACGTTAATTTCTATCGGCCGAATGGTTCGTGAAGAAAATAAAATAAAAGTTCGTCAACCTATTGAAGATATATTATTAGATATTAAACATAAAAATATTTTAACTGATTTAATTTCTTTAATTAAAGAAGAATTAAATGTAAAAAAAGTATCATTTGTAAGTGAAATAAATCATTATATGGATTTTGAAGTTAAACCTAAATATAAAGAAGTAGGTAAAATTTTTGGTAATAAAATTCATGATTTTAAAAATACTTTAGAAAAATTAACAGTGGATGAAATTAATGAATTAAATAATAACAAAATTGTTCAAATAACTATGGATAATAAACAAATAGATCTTAATAAAGAAATGATTGATATTAGAATAAGCGCTAAAGAGGGATTTAATATGGGACAGGAAAATAATAATTTTGTTATTTTAAATACCAAGTTAACCCCAAATTTAATTAATGAAGGCATTGCTCGTGAATTTATTTCTAAAGTTCAAAATTTACGAAAAGAAAAAAAATTTGATGTAGCAGATCGAATTTATATTAAATATAATGGCGAAAATCATATTAAAAATGCTTTGAATGAATTTAATGATTATATCAAAAAGGAAACTTTAGCAATTATACTAGAAACAGATGAAAATTTAAAAGAAGAAACTAAATTAAATGATAATATAATTTATTTGGAAATAAATAAAGCAAATAGAAATAACCTATAAATTTAAGGGGTATTTCATTTTGTTATTGATATTTATTAAACTATTGTATATAATTTAGTTAGGAAGTGGTAGTATGTGGCTTGGTTGGCTTATTTTAATAATTATATTAACTTTTGTTGAACTTTCAACAATTAGCTTAATTTGTATTTGGTTTATTGCTAGTGCACTTGTTTCATTAGTAGTTTCCTTTTTTACTGCAAATTTCTTTATTCAATTTTTTATCTTTGTAATTTTAGGAGTTATTTTATTAATTACGACTAAACCAATAATTGATAAATGGTTAAAACCTAAAAATAACAAAACAAATTTAGATCGTATTGTTGGCATGACGGGAGTTGTAACCGAAGAAATTAAAAAAAATATTATTGGCGAAGTAAAGGTTGACGGCAAAAAATGGAGTGCCGTTGCCAGTAAAAAAATAGGTGTTGGTGAAAATGTTATAATCGAAGCCATCGAAGGCGTAAAAATAGTAGTAAGAAAGGAGGATGAGTAATGGAACAATTAATTGTTATTATAATTATAATCTTAATTTTAGTAATACCAAATATCAAAATAGTTCCTCAGGCATCTAGTTATGTCGTTGAAAGATTGGGTTCATATTATAAAACATGGGGCAATGGATTGCATATTAAAATTCCTTTTATTGATTCAATATCAAAAAAAGTATCAATAAAAGAAATAGTTAAAGATTTTGCACCTCAACCAGTTATTACAAAAGATAATGTTACTATGCAAATAGATACGGTTGTTTATTATCAAATTACAGATCCTAGATTATACACTTATGGAGTAGATTATCCAGTTTCAGCAATTGAAAATTTAACAGCAACAACTTTAAGAAATATAATTGGAGATTTAGAACTTGATGAAACCTTAACCAGTAGAGACATTATAAATAGCAAGATGCGTTCAATTTTGGATGAAGCAACTGATCCATGGGGAATTAAAGTAACTCGAGTGGAAGTAAAAAACATTTTACCACCTCGGGATATTCAAGAAGCGATGGAAAAACAAATGCGGGCTGAAAGAGAACGAAGAGAAAAAATATTACAAGCCGAAGGTGAAAAGAAAAGTAACGTTTTAATTGCTGAGGGTGAAAAGATTAGTGCTATTCTAAGAGCAGAAGCGCAAAAAGAAAGTCAAATAAAAGTGGCAGAAGGCGAAGCAGAAGCATTAATAACTGTTAAAAAAGCTGAGGCAGAAGGAATTAAACTTTTAAGAGAAGCCAAAGCAGATGAAAGTGTTTTAGCCCTGAAAAGTTATGAAACATTGGCAAAAATGGCTGATGGTCAATCAACAAAAATTATCGTTCCGGCAGACTTGCAAAATGTTGCCAGCTTTGGAACAATAATTAAAGAAATGATAAAAGGAGACAAAAAATAAAAATCTTCTTTTTTCTTGAAATAATTTTCTTTATCTAATACAATTGTTTTAGGAGGTTATTATGTTTGCTGAAGTTATTATTGAATATCCAGTTAAGTCCTTAGATAAAACATTTACATATAAAATTCCCAAACATTTAGAGAGTTCTCTTAAAATTGGAATGAAAGTTTATGTTCCTTTTGGCAATCAAAACGTTAATGGCTTTGTTTTAAATATTATAAATGAATATAATAATGAATTTGAAATAAAAGAAATATATCAAGTAATTGATGAATTTATTGTTTTATCTCCCGAATTATTAAAATTAGGTAATTATATGAGCGAAAAAACTTTGTGTCCTAGAATAATGGCTTATCAAACTATGTTTCCCCCAGCTTATAAAGTTAAAAACAAAAAAACAAATTATAACATATATGATACATTTTATAGTTTAAATATTTCCGAAGCAGAAGTAAAAAATTATATTGAGAAGAATAAAAATGCTAAAAAACAAATTGAAATATTAAATATCTTGTTAAAAAATAAAAAAGTAGATAAAAAAAATATATTATCGCCCAGTTTAAAAATATTATTAAATAAAAATATTATATTAGAAGAAAAAATTCAAAAATATCGAATAAATAATATAGTGGAACAACCTAATAATATAGATTTAACTGAAAATCAAAAAGCAATTTTTAATAAAATTGAATTTCAGAAAAATAATACATATTTATTATGGGGAATAACTGGTTCGGGCAAAACGGAAGTTTATATAAAAGTCATTGAGGAGGTTTTAAAAAACGGAAAAACAGCAATAGTTTTAGTTCCGGAAATTAGTTTAACCATGCAGATTGTTAAAAGATTTTACAATAAATTTGGCAATAACGTCGCAGTTTTTCACAGCGCTTTATCGGAAGGGGAAAAACATGATGAATATTTAAAAATTATTAATAATGAGGTACAAGTAGTGGTGGGAACAAGGTCAGCTATCTTTGTCCCTTTAAATAATTTGGGAGTAATTATTATTGATGAAGAACATTCTGATTCGTATAAACAAGATAATACCCCTCGTTATAACGCTAAAGATATGGCAGACTTTAGGTGTCGGTATTATAATATTCCGCTTATTTTAGGTAGTGCGACACCCACTCTTGAATCAATGGCAAGAGCCATGAAAAAAGTTTTTAAATTATTAATTTTGGATAAAAGAGTGAATGAAGCCAGGTTACCAGAGGTTATTATTCAAGATATGACTTTAGAAATGAAGAAAAAAAATTATATATTTAGTGATTTATTAAATAATTCTATTAATGAATGTCTTCGAAAAAAAGAACAAGTAATTATTTTATTAAATCGGCGGGGATATTCTACCTTTATTAATTGTTCAAGTTGTGGTTATACTTATAAATGCCCTAATTGTGATATTACTTTAACATATCATAAAAGTACAAATAATTTAATTTGTCATTATTGTGCTTATCAAATAAAAAAAGATAATTTTTGTCCAAAGTGTCAAAATGAAAGTCTAAATTTTCTGGGTTTAGGAACAGAAAAATTAGAAAATTATATTAAAGAAAATATAAAGGATGCTAAGGTTATTCGGATGGATCAAGATACAACAACTAAAAAAGGTTCGCACGATAAAATTATTGAAAGCTTTAAAAATGAAGAATATAATATTTTATTAGGAACGCAAATGATTAGTAAAGGTCTTGATTTTCCAAACGTTACATTAGTTGGGGTAATTAATGCTGATATTTCCTTAAATATTCCTGACTATAAAAGTAATGAAAATACATTTAGTTTATTAAATCAAGTCGCAGGAAGAGCTGGAAGAAGTTTAAAAAATGGTCAAGTTATTATTCAAACATTTAACAAAGATCATGAAATATTTCAATTTATTCAAAAAAATGATTATTTATCATTTTATAAAAGTGAAATGAATTTTCGCAGAAATTTAAAATATCCGCCTTATTATTATTTAGTAAGTATTAAAGTTTTGGCTAAAATTTATGAAAAATCTTTAAATGAAGCTAATAAAATAGTTAAGTATTTAAAAAATAATTTAGATGAAAAAACTATTGTATTAGGTCCGACTACCGCATCTATATTTAAATTTAATAATTATTATCGTTTTCAAATCATTATTAAATATACTTATGATGATAATTTAATGAAAGTTTTAAAAACTATAAATCAAGAATATAATAATAATTCAGTTAAATTAGAAATAGATATTAATCCAAACAAAATATAATAATTGAAAAAAATTTAAAAAAGTACTATAATAAATTAAGATAAGGAGATTTAAAAATGTATTATTATATTAATGGTGAAATTAATTTAATTAAAAATAATTATATAGTTATAGATAATAATGGAATAGGTTATAAAATATATGTTCCTAATCCATTTAGTTATGAGTTAAAAAAGGAATATAAAATATATTTATATAATCATATTAGAGAAGATGAAAGTTCATTATATGGCTTTAAAAGTGATGATGAATTGGATTTATTTTTAAAATTAACCAGCGTGAAAGGGTTAGGACCGAAAACTGCTTTACCTTTTTTAGCAACCGGATCTATTTTAGGAATAGCAGATGCCATAAATCGGGAAAATTTATTATATCTCACCAAATTTCCTAAAATTGGCGAAAAATTAGCTAAACAAATAATTTTAGATTTAAAGGGAAAAATTAATATTGATACTAATAATTTAAAAGATGATAGTACGGATGATTTAGTTAGTGTTTTAGAAAATTTAGGCTACAAATTAACCGAAATAAAAAAAGTGCTTAGTTATATTAATAAATCAGAGACAATTGAAAAGCAGGTAAAAGAAGCTTTGAAATTACTAATGAAATAAAGGAGGCTTTTTCATGAATAATAAAGGTTTTACATTAACAGAATTATTAGCAACTATTGCAATACTGGCAATTATCACGTCGATTGCTACATTTGGTATTATGGCAGTAGCTAATTCAATTAAAAAAAATATGTTAGATACGAAAAAAGAAATAATTATAAAAGGAGCAACTTTATATGGTCAAGAAAACAGAATTAGTTTAACAGGAACTTGCCAGATTGAAACAGAAACTGTTAATAATTGTAAAGTTGTAAGTGTTGCTGATATTCAAGAAAAATATTTGAATACGAAAGATAAATGTGGAGAAGTGGAATGTTTTAAAAATAATGTGACCGATAAGGATATGAAAGATGATACTATTGCTGTTTATGTAAAATATAATCGAATATATGCCAAATTTATTCAGAATTTTAGCGATGAAGTATAATATAATTTAAGAAAAGTATAAAAAAATTAACTAAAATCAACATTAAATCCTGTTGGTTTTTTATTTTAATAATTTTTTGAATGTAAAATTATAAAAAATGGTGAAAATATACAACAACTTTTTTATCGTATGTAAATTAATTAAATTATAATTTTAATATGTTTAATTTACTTTAATTATAAAATTAGATATAATTAAAAAGAAAGATGGTGTAGCAAATGACAATAGGCTTTGATATTGATAACACAATGATTAAAAATATTGAAATGTGTAACATGTTTTATCAAAATTATCCAGATAAACATCCAGGGAATAGTTATTTAGAAATGCCAGAGATGGAGAGAAGAAAATTTTTAGATATATACTTACCTGAAATTTTTAAAAACTCTATTTTGATGGATAATGTTAAAGAAGTTTTTGATTATTTAAAAAGTAAAAATCATCGAATAATTATTATCACTAGGAGAGGACATGGAGAAGATTTTAGTGTAATAGAAATTACTAAAGAATATTTTAAAAAAAAGCAATTACATTATGATGAAATATATTTTAAAGTTACAAACAAAGGGGAAGTTTGTTTTAAAGAAAATGTTGAATTATTTTTTGACGACCATGATTTTAATTTAGATAGTTGTCATAACTACGGAATTAAATCAGTTAAGTTTGGTGGCGAAAAACATAAAAAATTTGATATTGTACATGATTGGTATGAATTATTAGAATATATCAAGAAAGAAGGATTTTAATGGAAAGAATTATTGATGGTGAAGTGAAAACAGAAGATATTTTCGAAAAAAATATTCGACCAAATAATTTAAATGAATATATTGGTCAAAAGGAAATTAAAGAAAATTTAAGTGTTTTTATAAAGGCGGCGGGAATGCGTTTAGAACCGCTTGATCACGTTTTACTTTATGGTCCACCTGGTCTTGGAAAGACAACTTTAGCTCATATTATTGCTAATGAAATGGGTGCAGGTATTAAAACAGCAAGTGGTCCTTCCATCGAAAAAAGTGGGGATTTAGCGGCTATTTTATCTAACTTGGAACCTGGTGATGTATTATTTATTGATGAAATTCATCGAATTCCAACTTTTATTGAAGAAATTTTATATTCAGCCATGGAAGATTTTGAAATTGATATTATTATTTCCAGCGACGGAAGAAGTCGAAATATCAAGATTGATTTGCCACCTTTTACATTAGTGGGCGCAACAACAAGGGCGGGGGATTTATCCAGTCCATTAAGAGATCGCTTTGGAATTGTCAATAAATTAGAATTTTATAGTGATGAAGAATTAAGTGAAATTGTTAAAAGAACAAGTCGTGTGTTAAGCGTGAATATAAATGATGATGCTGCTGTTGAAATTGCCAAAAGAAGTCGCAAAACACCCCGGATTGCTAATAGATTATTCAAAAGAGTACGAGATTTTGCGTTAGTTATTGGAACTGGTAAAATTGATTTAGATATAACTTTGAAATCTTTAAATCGTTTAAGTGTTGATAAATATGGCCTTGATAGTATTGACATAGAATATTTAAACAGTTTAATTAACAAATTTAACGGCGGACCAGTTGGGGTAGAAACAATCTCCACTTCCATTAGTGAAGAAGTTACAACTGTTGAAGATGTTGTCGAACCATTTTTGTTACAAGAAGGTTTTATTAAAAGAACTAAAAGTGGCCGGGTAGCAACCGAAAAAGCCTATAAACATTTAGAAATTAACTTTAATACTGGGTTATTTGATGAGGTATAAAATGGAAATATTAAATGGAAAGTTAGTTAGTGAAGAAATTTTAAATAAAATAAAAAAAAGAATTGAAACTGAAAAATTAAATATTTGTTTAGCTATTATCTTAATTGGAGATGACGCTGCCAGTCAAATATATGTCAAAGGCAAAATTAATGCCTGTGAAAAAGTGGGAATTAAAACTAAATTATTAAAATATAATAATAATATTTCTGAAAAAGAAATAATTGATTTAATCCAAGAATTAAATCAAGATGAAAATATTCAGGGAATTATATTACAAAGTCCAACCCCAAAATTTATCGATTTTAATAAATGTAGTGGTTTAATTAGTTCATTAAAAGATGTTGATGGCTTAACTAAAAATAATATATATAATAATTACATGAACCAAGAAGGTTTTTTACCATGTACAGTAAAAGGAATAATTAAATTATTAGAAAAATATAACATTTCCTTAAGCGGAAAAAATATTGTGATAGTTGGTCGAGGTAATTTAGTGGGAAAACCACTATATTTAGCCTTGTTAAATAAAAATGCAACAGTTACACTCTGTCATTCCCATACGAAAAACTTAAAAAAGTCAACGCGAATAGCTGATATCGTAATTAGTGCGGTAGGGAAAGCAAATCTAATTACCAAAGATATGATTAAAGATAAAGGAATAGTAATAGATGTAGGAATAACAAGGTTAAATAATTGTGTGGTTGGCGATGTGGATTATAAAAACGTATCTAAAAAATGTAGTTACATAACACCTACTCCAGGAGGAGTCGGACCTATGACAATTGCAATGATTATAGAAAATACATTGGAAGCTTATGAAAGGAATATAAAAAATGGATAAATTAATAAAAAACGCATTAGAATTAGAAAGAAAAAGACAGGAAGAAAACATTGAATTGATTGCCTCAGAAAATTATGTTTCATCAGCAGTTTTAACCTTACAAGGAAGTATTTTAACCAATAAATATGCGGAAGGATACCCGGGGAAAAGATACTATGGAGGTTGTGAATTTGTTGATATTGTGGAAAATTTAGCAATAGATTATGCCAAAGAATTATTTGATTGTAAATATGTTAATGTCCAACCTCACTCAGGTTCGGCAGCTAATATGGCAGTTTATAGAGCCTTATTAAATCATAATGATAAAGTAATGGGTATGAATTTATCAAACGGAGGACACTTGACTCATGGTCATAAAATGTCTTTTAGTGGGCAGGATTATGAAATTATTTCTTATGATGTAGATAAAAAAACCGAACTAATTGATTATAAAGCTTTAGAGGAATTAGCAATTAAAGAAAAACCTAAAATGATTATTGCTGGTGCTTCTGCATATTCCAAAGTAATAGATTTTGCTAAATTTAAAGAAATAAGTGATAAAATAGGAGCTTATTTAATGGTTGATATGGCTCATATTGCGGGTTTAGTTGCCGCTGGATTACATCCTTCACCGCTTCCTTATGCAGATGTTGTAACATCAACAACTCATAAAACATTAAGAGGGCCAAGAGGCGGGATTATTTTAACAAATAACGAAGAAATAGCCCAAAAAATAAATAAAATGGTTTTCCCTGGTATTCAAGGAGGCCCATTAATGCATGTGATTGCCGCGAAAGCTCAATGTTTTTATGAAGCTTTACAACCCGAATTTAAAACATATATGAAAAACGTTGTTGATAACGCTAAAGTCTTAAGTGATACATTTATTGAAGAGGGTTTTAAGGTTATAAGCAGAGGAACTGATAATCATTTAATTTTATTAAATGTTTCCGGTAAAACTAAGTTAACCGGAAAAGCAGCTGAAGTAATTTTAGATAAAATTCATATTACCGTAAATAAAAATTCTATTCCCAATGATTTAGAAAGTCCAATGGTAACAAGTGGTATTAGAATAGGTTCACCAGCTATGACTTCACGGGGATTTAAAAAAGAAGAATTTAAAGAAGTTGCTCAAATCATTTCTAAAGCTTTGACAAATAGCGAAAATGAAGAAATTTTAAATGAATTATCTAAACAAGTTTTAGATATGACTAAAAAATTTCCAATTAAGCAATAAAGGATAAAACAATGCAAATTAATGAATTTGATTATGAATTACCTAAACATTTAATTGCGCAAACACCTCTTCAAAATCGAAGTGAATCAAGATTATTAATTTTAGATAAATTAACGGGGATTTTAGAAGAAAAAAAATTTAAAAATATTTTAGAATATTTTAATGAAGGTGATTGTCTTGTTTTAAATAATACTAAGGTAATGCCCGCAAGATTAATTGGTGTTAAAAAAGAAACTGGAGCGATAATAGAATTATTGCTTCTAAAAAATATTGAAAAAGATCTTTGGGAATGCATGGCTAAACCTGGAAAAAGATTGCATATTGGAACAATTATTTCTTTTCAGGATAATTTAAAAGCTATTGTAAAAAACAAACTGGAAGATGGAAATATAATTGTGGAATTTATTTATATCGGGATTTTTTTAGAAATTTTAGAAGAATTAGGTACAATGCCACTTCCACCTTATATTCACGAAAAATTAACGGATAAAAACCGGTATCAAACTGTATATGCTAAAGAATTTGGATCAGCAGCCGCACCTACTGCTGGCCTTCATTTTACTCATGACTTATTAAATGATTTAAAAAACAAAGGTATCAAAATTTTTTATATAACCCTTCATGTTGGAATAGGAACTTTTAAACCCATTGAGGTATTAAACATCATGGATCATAAAATGCATAGTGAAGTATATCAAATGGATAAATATGTTGCTGATGAATTAAATTTAGCTAAAAAAGAAAATCGTAAAATATATGCGGTAGGCACAACATCCTGTAGAATGTTGGAAACAATTATAGAAAAACATCATGAATTTATCCCTTGCCAAGCTGATACAAATATTTTTATTTATCCGGGGTTTAAATTTAAAGCAATAGATGGTTTAATTACTAACTTTCATTTACCCAAAAGTACTTTATTATTATTAGTAAGTGCTTTAGCTGGTCAAAAAAATATTAAAAAAGCTTATGATTATGCAATAAAAAATGAATTTAGATTTTTCTCATTTGGGGATGTAATGTTTATAAAATAGTGCGTTCTTAATACATTAGAAATGAATTTGTTTTTATTCATGGCTTTCTTTAGTAAAGAATATTAATTAATAAAAAGTTTATTGAAAAAGCTCTTAATATATAGTAACATTATAATAGATAATTAATATTTTTTAATAAAATAAAAGCAGGGCAGGAAGGACTTAAGATGTATAAATTTAATTTGAAATATAAAGATTTAAAAACCGGAGCAAGAATTGGTGAAATTATTTATAACGGTAATGTTTATCAAACACCAATGTTTATGCCTGTTGGAACCAATGCGACAATTAAGACACTTTCTCCCGAAGAAGTAAAAGAATTAGGGGCAGGTATAATTTTAGCCAATACATATCATTTATGGTTAAGACCCGGCGAAGATATTGTGAAAAAATCAGGTGGTATCCATAAATTTATGAATTATGATGGACCTATATTAACGGATTCAGGAGGATTTCAGGTTTTTAGTTTAGCCAAACCAAAAGATATTAGTGAAGAAGGGGTTAAATTTAAAAATCATTTGAACGGTGATAGTTTATTTTTAACTCCTGAAAAAAGTATTCAAATTCAAGAGAGTATTGGTTCAGATATTGTTATGAGTTTTGATGAATGTATTGGATATCCCGCAACATATGATTATGTTTTAAAAAGTGTAGAAAGAACTTTACGATGGGCTAAAAGAGGTAAGGCTGTTTTTAAAGGCCATAATCAATATTTATTTGGAATTGTTCAAGGAGGAGAATACCCTGATTTAAGAAAACATTCAGCTGAAGAATTAGTTAAAATAGGATTTGATGGTTATGCTGTTGGTGGTACAAGTGTTGGTGAAGATAAAAAAACAATGTATAAAATGGTGGAATATTCTACTAAATATTTACCAGAAGATAAAATTCGTTATTTAATGGGAGTTGGGGATCCAATTGATTTAATTGAAAATGTCCTTCGGGGGATAGATATTTTTGATTGCGTATCACCCACAAGATTAGCCAGACATGGTCATGCTTATACCTGGAACGGTAAAATTAATATTAAAAATACTAAATTTAAGGACGATTTTACCAAAATTGATAATAAGTGTAACTGTTATGCCTGTTCTAAATATACAAAAGCTTATATTCGCCATTTAATAATAGCTAACGAAACATTTGGTGCCCGATTATTATCAATTCATAATATTAATTTTTTATTTAGATTAATGGACAAAATTAGAGAAAACATTAAAAATGAAACTATAATGGAATTTAGAGAAGAATTCATCAAAGATTATTATGGTGATCAAGATGAATAAAATAAGTATTATTTTAACCGTAATTATAATTTTAGTTGTAACTATTGTGCCGGCAACATATCAAGTTATTAAAAAACATCAGGAAAGTTTAATGATAGTTTCAGAAAAAAGAATAATAGAAGCTTATATTAAATGTGTTAAAGAAGATAAATGTAATTCCAACAAGGAACAATTAAAGGTTTTGGAAGAAAAAGGTTATCTTGAAAAAGAAGCAAATCCCATTACTAAAGAATATTACCATCCTAATTCTTATGTAGAAAAAAACGCTAATGGTTATTCATTTATAGTAATAAATTAAAAATTAATGAAAATTTATCATTAATTTTTTTGTTTATTAGTTAATTAACAAATAATTCAAGATAATTTATAATTAGTCTTCTTTTTTCCTAGCTTTACCAAACATACCGCCAATAGTTGAAGATAATAATAAAATCATATAATAAATTACTTTATTAATATTAAAATCCCCTTTAAAAAATAACAAATTAATAAAAAATAAAATTAAGAGTAAAGCTAACCCAGTTAATATGCCCGATAAATAACCTTTTCTAAAAGTTAATAGTCCGTTTCTAAAGCCTAAAAATAAAAATAATGAAATGTTTAAAACGAGTAATAAAATAGTTGTAATACTGCTATTTAAACCAAATAAATTTAATAGACTACAAATAAAAATAATAAATAATTCAGCTGTAAAAAAGAGCCCCAAGCTTTTTAATTGAATATCATATTTTTTCATAAAATCACCTAATTAAATATATGTTTGATTAAAAATATTATTATTAACCCAAAATATATATAGGTGATACAATGGAAATGGTACATATAATAAGTCGAACTATCTTTTTTTATTTTTTTATAATGGTAGCATATCGCTTAATGGGAAAAAGAGAAATTGGTCAATTAGGAATTATTGATTTAATTGTATCAATACTTATTGCGGAATTAGTAGCAATTAGTATTGAAAATTTAGAAGATTCTATATTTATGACAATTATTCCAATTATTGTTTTAGTTCTTTTAGAAATAATCTTTGCTTATATTAATATGAAATCAAGAAGAATAAAATCAATTTTAGATGGTAAGCCATCGTTAATAATTTATAGCGGTAAAATTAATTATAAAGAAATGGTTAAACAAAGATATTGTTTAGAAGATTTATTAATAGCTTTAAGGCAAAAATCTGTTAAATCAATTGATGATGTGGAGTACGCGTTTTTAGAGCCAAATGGTAAATTATCTATTTTTAAATATAATTTATTTAAATTAAAAACAACTTATCCAATGCCTTTAATTATTGATGGTAATATACATAAAGAAGCTTTAAAAAAAATATTGAAAAATGAAATATGGTTAAAAAATGAATTAATAAAAAACGAAATTCAATTAAAAGATGTATTTTATGCTTTTTATAAAAATAAAAAACTATATATTATAAATAAAAACAAATTGGAAAAAGAAAGTAATTAAATTTATAATAATAAACATTTTATTGGTAAAATAAAATCTTTTTATTTTAAAACTAGATAAATTGATAATTTTATATTATAATAAAATTAAGATAAAGAGGTGTGGAAAGTGAAAATATTATGTATTGGACATTCGTGTTATGATATAGCTTGTATTGTTGATTCATTTCCTTTAGAGAATTCTAAAAATTATTTAACAGAAAAAATTGAAGGTGGGGGAGGATCAGCGGCCAATGCGGCGACTGTTTTAGCCAAATGGGGCTTAGAAACTTATTTAGCAACGGCAGTTGGTAGTGATTTATATGGTGAGAAAATAAAAAAAGAGTTTGAGATGCATGGCATTAAAACTAATTTTGTTGAAACTAATTATGATAAAACAACTTCTCTTTCTTTTATTTTAATTAATAAATTAAATAATAGTAGAACAGTTTATAATATTAATTCATTTGACAGCATTACCAAATTAAAAAGGGGTGAGATTACAATTGAACCCGACATTATTTTAATTGATGGTTATGAATATCATACCAGTTTAGCTGTTTTAAATAAATTTCCTAATGCGATAAGTGTAATTGATGCAAGTAAAATAAATCCTGAAACCTTGGATTTAAGTAAATTATCTAAATACATTATTTGCTCAAAAGATTTTGCTGAAAAAATATCCGGACTTAATTTTGATTTTAATAATTCCCCAACTCTTTTAAATATTTATAATATTTTAAAGGAACGTTTTTTACATAACGAATTAATTATTACATTGGAAGAAAAAGGGGCATTATACGTTCAAAATAATCAAATTAAAATAATGCCGGGAATAAATATTGACGCAAAAGATACTACGGCTGCAGGCGATGTTTTTCATGGAGCGTTTGTTTATTGTTTAGCAAATAAATTTGATATTGAAAAATCAATTGCTTATGCTAATATTGCTGCTGGTTTATCCTGTGCCGCAATTGGGGAAAAATTAGCAATACCTAATTTAAGTAATGTTTCATCATATTACGCAAATAAAATGAGTAGTCAGACAAATGATTCCAATATTAACAAGTAAAACTCCTAAACTGGATTTACATGGTGAAATTCGGGAAATGGTTTACCCTTTAATTACAGAATTTATTAATTATCATCTACTCCTTAATAGTAAGATAATTCGGATTATTCATGGTAAAAGTACTAATCTGTTAAAAAATGAAGTACATTTAATTTTGACAAATAACAAAAATGTTAGCAAATATTATTTAAATAATTGGAACTTGGGTGAAACTATAGTTATTTTAAAAAGCCAATAATCAAATTTTTGTGTTATAATAAAAAAGTAATTTTGGCTTATTTCTAGGCACTTATCATTTTTTTAAAAGTATAATATTGTAAGAAGGTAATAATATGAATATAGAAATTAAAGATTTAAATATAAGTTATTATAAAATTGGTAGAGGCAATGATAAAATATTATTATTACACGGATGGGGGAGTAATAAAGAAATATTTAAAGATATTGCTCAAAAATTATCTGTAAACATGGAAGTTTATGCGATAGACTTACCTGGATTTGGTTCATCAGCTGAACCTAGTTTTGCGTGGGGAACAGATGATTATACTGATTTAATAATTGAATTTATTGAAAAAATGCAAATAAAAAAATTATCAATTCTAGGTCATTCTTTTGGGGGACGATTAATGATTAGATTAGCCAATAGAAAAGATCTGAATTTTAAAATTGAGAAATATGTTTTAATTGATTCAGCGGGAATTAAACATTCCACCCAATCTAAAAAAATTAAACAAAGATTTAACAAATTAATGTTTAAGATAGTACGAATATTTTCGGATAAATTAGTTAATCATTTAAAAACAAAGGTTGGTTCCCGCGATTATCGAAACGCCACTCCAATGATGAGAAATATTTTAGTAAAAACGGTGAATGAAGATTTAAAAAATTTAATAATCAACATTCAATATCCTACATTAATAATTTGGGGTGAAAATGATTTGGATACACCATTTGAGGATGCCTTATTTATGAATTCGGTTATTAAAGATTCCGGCATAGTTAAAATTGAAAATGGTGGGCATTATTCTTTTTTAGATAATCCTTATTTAGTAAATAAAACTTTAGAAATATTTTTAATAGGTGATAAGTCATGATTATATTATTAATACTTTATTTAATCCTGAATTTTTTAATTTTAAAATATAATCTGCATATTTACCAATTAAATTATTATATGTTTGATACTCAATTAAAATATATAATTAATAATAAATTTAAATTTTTAATAATATTTTTCTTAAATTTAATTGCTATATTTTTATTAAATTATAACAACTTATATATTAACGTTATCATTGGTTTAATTTTCTTTTTAGAAATAATTTTGATATTTGAAAAAAAAGTGGTTATAAAGATTGTATTTACATCAAGAATTAAAAGATTATATATTACTAATTATTTAATATTATTACTAGTTTATTTTTTTAGTAAAGATTATTTTGGGCAAATTTACTTAATATTTATTGCCTTTGGACCTTTTTATGTTTTTATTCTAGATTTAATTAATAAACCAATTAATCAAATTATTAATAATTATTATATTAATGATGCTAAAAAGATAATTAATCAGATGAAAGACTTGAAAATAATTGCCATTACTGGTAGTTATGGGAAAACTAGTATGAAAAATTATATTACAAAATTGCTTTCTTCGAAATATAATGTTTTATCTACTCCCGGTAATTTTAATACTCTTTTAGGTATTACGAGAACTATTCGCGAATATCTAAAACCAACTCATGAAATTTTTGTTTGTGAAATAGGAATTGATCGTGTTGGTCAAATGGATAAAATTATTGAGTTAATTCATCCCGATTACGCAGTTATAACAGCAATTGGCGAACAACATTTAGCGACATTTAAAACTTTAAATAATATAAAAAATTCAAAGTTAACTTTATTAAAAGGTTTGAAAAAAGATGGGATTGTGTTTTTAAATTACAATAATGATGAATTATTAAATGTAAGTTTACCTAATAATTCTATAATTGGTTATGGAACCAATAAAAATAATTTAATTTCCCTAAAAACAATTAATTATAATGAAAAAGGAATGAATTTTTCTTTAAAAATAAATGAAGAAGTTCATGATTTTGAATCTAAATTATTAGGAGAACATAATTTAGTTAATTTAATAGGAGCAATTACGGTAGCACACAATTTAGGAATTCCAATTAATCAAATAAAATATACTGTCAAATCAATTCCTAGTGTAAAACATCGCTTAAATTTAATTAAAAAAGATGGATTTAATATTTTAGATGATTCATACAATTCTAATCCAGTCGGAGCCAAAAGTGCCTTTAACACTCTTAAAATGTTTAATGGATTAAGAATAATCATTACACCAGGGATGGTTGATTTAGGTTCTAAAGAAGAAGAATTAAATTATGAATTAGGCGTTTTTGCCAGCAAATGTTCTGATTATATTATTTTAGTTGGAAAAAAACAAACAGAATCATATTACAAGGGATTAATTGATTCAAAGTATGATTCTAAAAAAATATTTGTGGCCAGTGATTTTACCGAAGCTATGAATTTAGCTCGAAAAATACCCGCAAATAATCAAGAAAAATATATATTACTGGAAAATGATTTGCCAGATAATTATAAAAAATAAAGGAGAGTGAAAAAATGAAAATTAATTTAGGTATTATATTTGGGGGAAAAACAGTTGAGCACGAAGTTTCTATAATATCAGGAATTCAAACTATTAATAATATAAAAAAGGAAAAATATAATATTATTCCTATATATTTAACTAAAAATAATGAAATGTATATTGGTAAAGACATTGGCAAAATTAAAAGCTATAAAAATATAGAAAATTTATTAAAAAACAGTCAAAGAGTAATGCCAATAAATAATGGGGAAAAAGTAGATTTAATAAAATACCCGAGTAAATTTATAAATAATATTCTTGCTTCTGTTGATATGTTTTTTCCAGTTGTTCATGGTACAAATGTAGAGGATGGAACATTGCAAGGTTTTTTAAAGTTATTAAATGTACCTTTTGTAGGCTGTGATGTACTTTCATCGGCTTTGGGAATGGATAAATATTATTCTAAAATTATTTTAAAAGAAGAAAATATTCCCGTTTTAGATTGTTTGACTTTTCATAATTTTGAATATATTGAAAATAAAGAAAAAGTTTTGCAAAAAATTAATGAAAAATTTAAATTTCCCGTGATTGTTAAACCTAATAATTTAGGTTCTTCGATTGGTATTAAAATTGCTAATGATTCTGATGCTTTAAATGACGCGATTGAAAATGCTTTAGTTTTTTCTAATAAGATATTAATTGAACCAGCTATTAAAAATTTAAGAGAAATAAATTGTTCAGTAATGGGAAATATTTATGAACAAGAATTATCTTTGTGTGAAGAACCTATAGCTAAAAATGAAATTTTAAGTTATGATGATAAATATAAAGGTGAGAATAAAACGGGAAGTAAAGGAATGGCATCATTAGATCGTAAAATACCTGCCGACTTAACTGAAGAAACAAAAAAAACAATTGAAGATTATGCTATTAAAACATTTAAAGCTTTGAATTGTAATGGAGTAGTTCGAATTGATTTTTTAATCGACAAAGATAATAATAATATTTATGTTAATGAAGTAAATACAATTCCCGGATCCTTATCTTTTTATCTCTGGGAGCCTAAAGGTATTTTATATCCTGATTTATTAGATCGTTTAATTACTTTAGCGCTTAATAGGTATAGAGAAGAAAAACAATTAACTTTTAAGTTCGATAATAATATTTTAGAAAATTTTCATGGTGGTTTAAAAGGAGGATCTAAGGGCGGAAAAGGTGAAGTAAAGTAAATGTTGGAAAAAGTAATAAAAAAGAAAGTTTTTATAATT
>CAYOJY010000006.1:0-9301 GCA_964404455.1 uncultured Muribaculaceae bacterium
CAAATAATGTAAAAAAGCGACATTAACGCTTTTTGAAATATAAATCTTCTCAAAACTATTATAAAATGGTTTTAATTTTTTTATCAAATTAAAAAACTCCCCATTCAATGTTGGGGAGCCTTTAGTATTAAGTTTTAAATACCTGCTTTATTTATCGTAAATTCTACTTCAATTTCATCAATGGTGGCCGTAATAATTATATTATCTTCTACAAAATCTGGTAATATGGTTAATTTTCCATCACTATCAATATTAATTAACACATCAAATTCTGGTTCTTTAACAGCCCAATTAATAGTTGTTTCAGTTAAACCGTAAACTTCACCATATTGATCTTTTGGATTAATGATAGTATATTCTAAATCCTCATGTAACGGTAAAGTAAAGGTCAGTGGCCCACTTATTTCAAATTCAACTAATTTTGCTTCTTTTTTAATTGTTACTGAGATATCTCTTTTAACACCTTTAATTTCGGCATGTATTTTAATATCTAAAACTTCTGCTAGATTAGTTATTGTTATAATTCCGTTTTCATCAATTTTAATATCATCATTTGGAATTACAGTATTATCGGCATAAGTAACTTTCCACTCTACATTTGATAAATCAACAGTTAAATCTGTACATGAAATTGTATATGTTTTTGTTGCCGGACTTTCATTAGTTCCTGGTAATACAATTTCGCTAGATCCAATAATTGATAAGTCATATACTGTGACTAACCTTTCTTTATAAGTAGTTAATTCGCGCGAGTTGGTTACTTCATATACAATTTTATATTGTCCTATAGCACTTGTATCAATGCTGTCAACAACTGTATCATCTTTTAAATTGTATACTTTTATATCTACTGGCAAATTGATATCATATTTATCAGTTACCGAAAATCCAGGTTCTTCAAAAATACTATTTATTGGTATACTCATTTCTAAATCGCCATTTAAAGTAATTTGAGCTGAACTTTTTTCAATAACTGAAACTGTTCTTATAATGCTGCTTTCTTTACCTTTAGAATTTATTACTTTATAAACTATTTCATAATTACCAATTTCATTCATGTTTACATTACTTTGCACAGTGACTTTACTTTCAATATCAGCGTCGTATTTATCACTAACATTGAAGCCATCTTCAATAAATTGCATACCCTGTTCTAAAACAATAGTTGATGCGCCTTTTAGAGTAATTACCGGTTTGCTGTAATCAATAATATTAATAACTCTTGTAGCACTAGCTTTATTATTTGATGTGTCTTTTACTGTATAAGTTAAAAAATATTTGCCAATTTGTTTATTTTTTACTATACCTTTTATTTCAACTAAATCTGTTAAATTACCATCGTGGTTATCTTTGGCACTGTAACCCGATTCTTTGTATTCACTATTTACCTCTAAAGTTAATTCCTTAAGGCCTTTTAATGAAATAATTGGTCTTTTGCTATCAATTACATTGATGATTCTTTTTACTTCGGCTTTATTCCCAGATAGGTCGCTTACCGAATAAGCAATAACATACTCTCCTAATTTATTAGTATCAACTTCACCAGTAATTTTTACTTTACTTGTTAAATCTCCACATAAATCATCCAGTGCACTAATAATTCCTAATTCTTGATACTCAGTTTGATATTCTACATTAATTTGAGTATCGCCATTTAAAATAATAACTGGTTTAATTAAATCATAAAAATAATCAATTTCTAATTTATTTTTCTTATTTAATACTAATTTAACATAACTGTTTTTATTTTTTTCGTACATTTTTTTGGTGATAATCTTCTTATTATATAATTCCTGTGCACTTAAAATTATACTACTTTTATCTTTTCCTAGTCCCATTGCTTTGTAATCAACACTTCTTTTAACAACTGATAGCATATTGTTATTAGAAATTATCATTACAACAACAACGATTAATAATACCCCTATTATTCCCGTGGCAATAAAGCCAATCAAATTTTTGTTTTTCAAAACATTACCCTCCTAATTTTAGTATAAATGCGAATTGAATAAATTTCAACATTTTTCGACAAATTTTAACAAAATTTACATTTTTTTATAAAAAGCAACTAAAACGCAACTAAATTTATACAAAAAGAACTTAAAAGTTGATAGTGCTATTGATATAAATTATAATATAATTTAAGTGGAGGCGATATATATGAAGTTTTGTGATAAACTTCCTAAAATAAGAAAGGACAACAATCTATCTCAAGAACAATTGGCAGATCGTTTGGGAATATCTAGGCAAGCTATTTCTAAGTGGGAAGCCGGATTATCTTATCCGGATATGGAGAAGATGATTGAGTTATGTAAAATTTTAAACTGTAAATTGGAGGATCTATTAGATGATGGCACGATTGGAAATAATGTAAATATTCAAAAAAAGAATTTAAATGATTATTTTCAAGATTTTTTAAAATATATTACTAAAATATATAATATGTTTTTAGCCATGAGCATTAAAGAAAAAACTAAATGTATTACCGAAATGTTTTTTATTACTTTATTTATTTTTATTATTGAACATATAATTTATTCTTTTATTAAAAATATTGGAATAGATATATTTAGTTTTTTTCCCTTTGAATTTTTTAATTTTATTTTAATAATTTTTGGAGCTTTAATTAAAACTGCTATTTTTGTAATTGGTTTTGTGGTGATACTGCATTTATTTAATATCAGGTATTTAAATTATTATTTAACAGTAGAAGACGAGAATATTAAGAAAAAAACATTTGAACCCGCTATTGAAGAAATAAAAAATAGTACTCCAATAAAGGAAAAAATAATTATTCGCGACCCAAAAGATTCATCATTTAATTTTTTTAATTTATTGACTAAAATAACGATTTTAACTTTTAAAATATTTAGTGTTTTTATGTTTATTCCTATAACATTTAGTTTTATTTTTTTGATTGGTTTATCAGCTCTTAGTTTTTGCTATCTTTCCTATACTTCTTTATTTTTATACAGTGCAGGTATTACAATTGGTTGTGCTCTGATATGTTTAATCATTATGTATTTTGTTTATAATTTTATTTTTAATAAAAATATTAAATTTAAAATGGTTTTCATTGTATTTATTAGTAGTTTACTTTTAGTAGGGATCAATAGCGGATTATTTGCGGGGAAAATATTGCAATTTAATTATATTCCCAATAATGATGACTTAAAAATATATACCAAAGTTAGCGAAATAGATATTCAAAAGAATACCCATTTTATCAACTATGATAATTTAAATTATATTATTGATAATAATTTAACAACAGCAAAATTAGAAGTTTCCTCAATTGTTAATTATAAAAATTTCAAAGTTAAACATCATAATTACTTTAATGATAATAATAAAATTTTTGATGCTATATATATTGATATTAATGAATATTCCTTTAAAAACATTTTGAATTTAGTTTTAAATGATTTTAAAAATAATCAATTTAGAAATTATTCTTCGGATGATATATTTACCATAACAATATATTTAAATGAAGATGATTATAATATAATAAAAAGCAATCGTATCAATTACTGATTGCTTTTTTTGTCCCAAATCTATTCCCCTACTTTTACTTTAACCCCATTAATTTCTTTATAAATACGATTTTCATTTTTTATCACTTTTTTTTCGATTTCATTTCCTAAATCATATCCTAAGATATCAGCAATGCTCATCAAGAATATGGCAACATCAGCAAGTTCTTCTCCTAAGTCATCTTTTTTCTTAAACCACGCATCATATGCTTCACCTACTTCAGCATATAAAAAACAAAATTCTTGATTAATATCAGTTGAATTAAAACCTTTTTTGATTTTATTTGCCATAATTTTGCCTTGCATATTTTTTAAACTCAACATTTTCCACCTCTAATTTATTCTAACATATTTTTTTAAATTTCATTATTAAAATTATTTAAATTGACGGTTATATTATTTTCATTAATAATTAAAGCATTTGTTGTTAATAATAATCCTGCGATCGATGAAGCATTAATAAGCGCATAAAAAATTACTTTATAAGGGTCTAAAATTTTGGTGGTTTGAATGTCTTCATATTCATTTTCAAATATATTGTATATTTTTTGAAAATTATCTTTTTTTATTTTTTTATAAATTTTATTGGGCTTTAAGCCAACATTTTTAATAATTGTTTGAAAAGGTTTATTTAATGAATTAAATACTATCTTTTCGCCCCCATTGGTAGCTTTTAACTGTTTTTTTATTTTTATTAAACTTAAACCTTCTCCGGGAAGTATTCCTTCTTTACTTACTTCTATAGCTCGAAGTCCATCTTCAAAACGCATCTTTTTCTCTTTCATTTCCGTTTTAGTATTTCCCCCAACATAAATTATCCCAATACCTTTATTTAACTTGGCAATTCTTTTGTCTAAGTATTCTTTTTCATAATAATCCTGACAACTAGCTAATTCCTTTTCTAATTCATGAGTATTATGAATATTTTTTCCCATAATAAGGGTGTTTGTTAAATTAATTTTTATTGATTTAATAATCCCCGTTTTAGTGATATTTAAATTTATATTTTGATTAATAACTTCACTTCCACTTAAAATAGCTAAGTCATTTAATAAATCATATTTTCGGCGACCGCATTCAGGATTTTTAATTGCAACTACATTCAAAGTTTTTTGGTAATTATATAATAAAAGTTGATTGAGTACATCTTTATCATAATCATCCGCTATTATTAATAAGTCCCGCTTTTCCAAAATCACTTCATTTAAAAGATTATTAATTTCATCAATATCTTCAATTTCTTTATTTAATAACAATAAATAAGCTTCGTTTAAACATATTTCTTTTTGATTACTTAAAAATAAATTGGAACCTAAAATAGTATCTATTTCATAACCTTGGATTATTTCATAATAAGTTAAATTATTAGAACTTTCTTTTAAATAAATCAAATTTGTCTTTTCATAAACTTCACTAATTAATTGGCCAATAGATTCACTTCCGGATGAAATCAACGCAATATGAAAATAATCTTCTTTTTTAGGTTTCATAATTTCTTTTTTTAAATTATTTATAACTTCATCTACCGCTATATTAATTTCTTTTTTTAAATTAATACCACTATATCCCTTATTTATTAAATTTATTCCTTCATTAAAAATATATTGTAATAATACTAAGGTTGTCGTTGTCCCATCACCAACATCTTCATTAGTTTTAATTGATGATTCTTTTACTAAAGTTAATATAGCATTTAAAAAGGGATCATTACTTCCAATAGATTGAGCAATAGTTACCCCATCATTTGTAATATATGGATTTAAATCATTAGTACTAATAATTACATTACTTCCAATCGGTCCCAAGGTATTGGCTGCGGTATTGCATAATAAATTAACTGCTTCAATTAATTTGGTTTGCAGGTTTTCCCCTGTTATTATTTCTTTAATCATTGTCTTCCCTCATTTCTGTTAAATAACGCCAATAACGCTTTGGCATAAAATTTTGCTGAACCTTTTTATTCGTTCTTTCTTTAATAGCAATTATATTAAAAAAGCTCTTCCACATTTTTTGATATAATATCTCTTCACTTGATATATTAAAATCTTGAATATTTATTTCACTTTCATTTCTAATATAATAATTTTTTTGATTATAAAAGCTAATTAAATTTCTTTTTTTATCATGAATCATAAAATATTCATTTTTTAAACGATTTATAAAATGTTTTGTTACCAGTTCTAAAATGTTATTTACAGGCTCCATTTCAGCATATAAAAATTCATTGTTTATTAATCGAAATCTTAGAAATCCTTTTAATTTATGAGTTTCATTTGATACATGTTTACTAATTTTGTAAATCATATTAACACATTTTAAATTTCTTAAATATATTACCTTAATTCCAAACTTATAATAATTTAACAAAAAATAATAAATAATTAATTCTTTATTTTCATTAGCTGAAAGGTAAGCATAATAAATTAATTTAAAAATATTCTGATCAATTTTAATATTTTGTTTACTTAATTTTAATTTAATAGTATTGTCAATTAAATTAGGCTGATATATATATTCCTCTTTTATATTTCCTGGTTTTATTTTAGCATTGATTAAATAATTTATTAAATTAATTAAATTTGGAAAACTACCATCATATAAATATATTTTTTCATCTTTTTTCATCATTGAATAAACTTAATTGCACTCCTTTTTCTCTAATTAAGGATTTTTCTTCTAATACTAAATTAGCAGTAATAAAATCTTTTTTGAAAAAATCACTTGAAGTAAAATATTTACCATTACAAGTTATAAAGTATTTGGCTCTTTTCATAGATACCCCTAATTTTTTCAACTCATCAAAGTCTAAATTAAAATATTTGCGTGAAGACATTATTTTTTTAGCACTAATTAATCCGATACCAGGTATTTTTAATAAATCTAAATAATTAACTTTATTAATCTCTTTGGGAAATTCTGATAAATGTCTTAAGGCCCAGTCACATTTAGGATCTAGTAATATATTAAAATTTGGATTATTTTCATCTAAAATATCATCAGTTTTAAAACCATAAAATCTTAATAGCCAATCAGCCTGATATAATCTATTTTCCCTTACTAGAGGTGATGGCGTATTAATACTTGGTAGTAACTTATCATTATTAACTGGAATATATGCTGAATAATAAACTCTTTTCAAATCATAATTTTGATATAAAAACTCACTTTTTGTCATAATTTTATAATCACTTTCTTTACTAGCTCCAATTATCATTTGAGTACTTTGACCGGCTGGAGAAAATTTCTGACTCTTATTTTCTTTAATTAATTCAAAAGCCTTAGTAATTTTATCACTCTTTTTATCAGGCGCTAAAAGTTTCAAATCATTTTCACTAGGTAATTCAATATTACAACTTAAACGATCCACTAAATAACCTAATTTTTTTATTAAATGCGGACTGGCTCCTGGAATAGTTTTGGCGTGAATATAACCATTAAATTTGTATTTATTTCTTAATAAATAAATTGTTTCAATTAATTTTTCCATAGTATAATCTGGAGATTTTAAGACACCTGAACTTAAAAATAAACCTTCTATAAAATTTCTTTTATAAAAATTCAATGTAATGGAGCAAATTTCTTCCGGAGTAAAAAATGTTCTTTTAACATTATTGCTATTTCTATTTATACAATATTTACAATCGTATATGCAAATATTAGTCATTAATATTTTTAATAATGAAATACATCTTCCATCATTGGAAAATGAGTGACAAATACCGCTTATGTGTGTATTTCCTAAATTATTTTTATTACTTCGATTACTTCCGCTCGATGAACAGGAAGCATCATACTTAGCACTATTTGCTAAAATAATTAATTTTTCTTCTAAATTCATAATTATCACCTAAATATATTATATAATAGTTTTTTTATTAAAGCAAACATATGTTCTTTTGTTTTCATTAAAAAAGAAGCTTTATTTCGCTTCTTCTTGAGCTCTCGTTTCTCTAATTACCGTTATTTTAATTGTTCCTGGATATTGCAGTTCTTTTTCGATTCTTTCCTTAACATCTCGAGCAATTTTGTGACTTTTTAAATCATCAATTTCCTCAGGTTTAACAATAATTCGAATTTCTCTTCCTGCCTGCATTGCATAAGTTTTTTCCACCCCTTCATAGGAGTTTCCAATTGTTTCAAGTTCTTCTAAACGTTTGATATAATTTTCTAATGAATCATTTCTAGCACCTGGTCTAGCAGCAGATAAAGTATCGGCAATTCCAATTAATGATGCTATAACACTTTTAGCATCTTCATCACCATGATGGGATAAAATACTATTAATAATTACATCATTTTCTTTGTATTTTTTAGCTATATCAGCACCAATTTGAACATGACTTCCTTCAATTTCAAAGTCAATAGCTTTTCCAATATCATGAAGCAAACCTGCTCTTTTGGCCAAATTAATGTTTTCTCCTAATTCTGAAGCCATTAAACCAGCTAAATTAGCTACTTCAATTGAATGTTTTAAAGCATTTTGACCGTAACTAGTTCTAAACTGCAATTTACCAATTAAGGAAATTAATTCAGAATCTATTTTAACAATGCCTAAATCATCAATTGTTTTAGTTCCTATTTCTAATATTTTAGAATTAATATCACTTGATACTTTTTCATAAATTTCTTCAATTCTAGTTGGATGGATACGCCCATCTTTAATTAGAGTTTCAATCGTAATTTTAGCAATTTCTCTTCTTAATGGATCAAATGAAGAAATAACTATAACCTCTGGAGTATCATCAATAATTAAATCAACGCCTGTTATTGATTCGATTGTTCGAATATTTCTACCTTCACGACCAATTAATCTACCTTTCATATCATCATTGGGAAGCTCAATTGTACTAACCGTTTGTTCACCGACAACATCATCTGAATATCTTTCCATACTACTAACAATTAATTGTTTAGCTTTTTCATTAGCGGTCAATTTTGCTTTACTTTCCTCATTTTTAATGTAGTCCGTAATTTCCAAGGCCATGTTTTTTTCCACTATTTCCATTATTTTTGTTTGAGCTTTTTCTTTATTCAAACCAGAAATTTTTTCTAGTTGTGCTACTTCTTCTTTAAGTAGCTTATCCATTTTTTCCTCTTTTTCTTGTAAACTTGTTTGTTTTGCTAATAAATTTTGTTCCTTTTCTTCAATTAAAAGATCCCTTTTTTGCAACATTTCTTCTCTTTTATCCAGATTGCTTTCTCTAGTTAAAAAACGTTCTTCACTTGCAATTATTTCTGTTTTCTTTTCTTTAATTTCAATATCTGTTTGTTGTTTTAATTTATAAGTTTCTTCTTTTAATTCTAATAAACTATCGCGTTTATATTTGTCAGCTTCTTTTTTAGCGTTTTCCAGTATTTTATTAGCATTTTTTTCCGTATTAGTTTTCTTCAAAATATTTATAATCCAAACAATTATAAAACCTAAGATTAAACCAAGAAGAAGAGTTAAAATGGGTATTAATAAATCTTCCATTTTTCCTCCTTATTTATAGAATTTTAATTAACTCCTACAATTATTATAATTTTTTTTTCTTAATTTAGCAAGGATTTTAAAATACAAATTAGCAACTTGACATAATTTAAAGCTTTTATTAATTTAGGTTTTATTTTTATTTATTAAAAAAAGCGTTTTTTAGCTCGCTTTAACTTTAGAATTAACTTCTTTCTTTTTTTCTCCGGAAAAATTATAATGTTCCCTAATTTTTTTATCTATTTCTTCTGCTATTTTAACATTTTCTTTTAAATATATTTTAACATTTTCTTTT
>CAYOJY010000006.1:9311-26968 GCA_964404455.1 uncultured Muribaculaceae bacterium
ACCAATTTTTTCACCTTTATATGAATACCAAGCCCCACTTTTATCAATAATGTTTAATTCAACAGCATTATCAATTATTTCACCTTCTCGCGATATTCCTTCGCCATACATTATATCCACTACTGCAGTTTTAAAAGGTGGTGCAACTTTGTTTTTAACTATTTTAATAGTTGTTTTATTTCCTAATATTTGATCCCCTAATTTTATTTGTTCACCTTTTCTAATATCTAATCTAATTGTTGAATAAAATTTTAATGCTCTTCCCCCGGGGGTAATTTCAGGATTTCCATACATAACTCCAACTTTTTCTCTTAATTGATTAATAAATATAGCAGTTGTTTGCGTTTTATTCATAATTCCCGATAATTTTCTTAATGCCTGAGACATTAATCTAGCTTGCAATCCTACATGAGAATCACCCATTTCTCCATCAATTTCAGCTTGGGGAACTAAAGCAGCCACTGAGTCAATCACAATTAAATTAACGGCGCCGCTTCGCACCAAGGCTTCACATATTTCTAATGCCTGTTCTCCAGTATCTGGTTGAGATAATAATAATTCATTTATATCTACTCCTAAACTTTTAGCATAAATAGGATCAAGGGCATGTTCAGCATCAATAAAAGCAGCTCTTCCGCCAGTTTTTTGAACTGCACTAATAGCTTCTAGGGCAATTGTTGTTTTACCGCTTGATTCTGGCCCGAAAATTTCGACGATTCTTCCTTTAGGCAATCCGCCTACCCCTAAAGCCACATCCAATGTTAACGATCCTGTAGAAACCACTTCTATTTCCATTTGTTTTTCGGCGCCTAATTTCATAATTGCACCAGCTCCAAATTGTTTCTCAATTTCCGCTAAGACTTGTTCCAAGGCCTTATCCTTATTTTTTTCTTCTTTTACAGTTTTCATTTTTCCTCCTTGTATTTTGATACATTTAAATTATAACTATTAAAAAGTAAAAAGTCAACAAAAAAACAAACAAATGTACTATATGACTTTTCCTCACCTTTTCAATAGTAGTGTATCATACTTTAAGTGTAAGTATTAACTATTTAACCAAATTTAATAATTGGTAATTTTTTACTATCTGCGATTAATACTTACTAATTCAATATCCTCAGTCAATTGTTTGATTCGTTCAATAATTCGTCGTGCCTTCACATGGTCCTCACTATTTTTTGTTAATGATAGATGTCTTTCTAATTCTTTAATATTTAAATTGGACGTAAAAAATGTTGATAATCCTTCGTTCATTCTGTATTGAAGAATTGATCCTAATATTTCATCTCTGCCCCAAGAAGTCACATTTTCGGCTCCCATATCATCAAGTAAAAGTAAAGGAACCCGTTGCAAATAAGCAACTTTACTTTCAAGAGCATCAAAGTTATCTCTTAAATTACGTAGTAAATCTGGAAAATAAACTATTTCAGCATTAATATTTTTTTTCTCTTTTAATTCATTAAATAAACAAGATATTAAAAATGTTTTGCCAGATCCGAATGAACCATGCAAATATAAACCTTTCATCGTCTTACTTGGATCATAATCATCATAAAATTTTTTTATTTTTTTTATTAAATCAATTCTATTTTTATCACTTATATCAATATTTTTCATTCGGGCATTTAAAATTTCTTTTTTATTACTACTTTTATTAGCTAAATCAGTTAATTGTTGTTTTTGAAATTTACAAGGAACATAATTAAACTTAATTTTTTCTTCATATTTTTCCGGAAAATAAACATGACCTTCAACTTTGTTTTTACATTGAAATAATCCCTCGCATTTTTTACAATTGTTCAACTCACATATTGAATCTTTTATTTTTGTAACATTTTTTAAAATAACATCTTCTTTTACTCCTATTTTTTTGATAAGAGCATTAAATTCAGTATTTTTAATCGCTTGATTATATTCTTTTTCTAATTCTTTTTCTATTTTTCTATTAAGTGATATTTTTATTTTTTCCATTAATTAAACTCCTTTAGTAAATCTTTTAGCTCTTCTTCTTGATCTTTAGAAATTTCTTTTTTCTTAATTACTTCATTAAACCAAACCGGCTCAACTAATTTATTTTCCATTTTGGAAGTCCTTTTTAGCGAATATTTTTTATGTTCTTTTTCAGCAAATTCCATAGCTTCTCTAGCTGTTTTTAAATCCGCTCTTTTCCATTGCGACGCGATTGTTTCCACATAATTAGTTACTAACTTATTATTATTTTTTTTAAGAACATAATCAATTAAAACATTAACTACTGCCGGTGTTAATTCAATATCAACTAAAAGAGTTTCTAATAATTTTAAATCTTTGCTTGTAGGATTAATTCCTCTATTTTTATTTTTTAAAAAGTCATATGGTGTGGTATTTTCAAAAATAGCTATGATTTTGCCTCGCATTGAATTATCCCCTTCAGGATTTTTTAAATATTCTGGTTGAGAACGATATACTAATGTTGGTAATGCATTATTATTAAATTGATAAAACTTTCGCGTTGCTATTCTTAATTCATTTTTATCAATCATCCCAAATTCATTTAAAACAGTGCGAACTATTTCAATCATTTTTAAAGTATCAATATTATAAATAAATGCCAGTAAATTTATTAATTCTCGATTCTTTTTATTAAATGCTTTTTCATTAATTACACCTTTAGGCATTGAAGAAATTAATAAATCAATATCAATCTTTTCATTAACCTGAACTGGATTGGATAATCTTTCTCTAATGTCATTTGACATTGAAAAATTACTACTTTCATAAACTTCATCTAACTTCTTAGTAATTTCCATGTACTCTTTTGTATCAATTTTAACTTTTTGATAAAAAAGTTTTAATCTTTCGTATTCATCTTGACCTATATTATTATATAAAACAATATTAAATATAGGATGATTAAAAATTTCTTGTGGGCTAAGAGGTGAATATAATTCATAAATATATTCATTCACATTTCCAGTTTTAACATAAGTTTTTAAAAGCCCAATTGACTCCAATGACTCCCGAGAAGATTTAACTAAGTTTAAATTACACTTTAAAATACTCATTAAATGATGATGAGTTAAATTTCGGCTAAAAAGCTCTGATTGTTCAAGGTCATTCCATAAAGTTAAATATAAACATGTGCTTATTGGACCGATAATTGGCTCATAAAAAGCAATTATTAACTTGCGTTCAAAATCCGTTAATATTGTTTTATTTACTACAATATATCGATCAGCTGGCAAAAGTGTCACGGATTCCATAAAGCATCACCTTTCTTTATCTATTATAATAAAAAAAAACATTTTTAACAAGTTTAAACAATTAACAATAATATAATTAATCTTACCTTTGAATCTAAATAAAAAAGAGAATAAAATAATGTTGCCGGATTACATTACTCTCAAGCCGATGAATGGCAAATAATTTCCAATTTATGTTCATTATGCAAATTAAAAACACCAAAGTTGGTGTTTTTATCTTATTTTAATGTGTATTTCTCTTAGTTGCTCTTCGCTAACTTCTGATGGTGCCCCCATCATTAAATCTTGACCCGATGCGGCAAGAGGAAATGGAATAATTTCTCTAATTGAATCTTCTTCACTAAGCATCATGATAATTCTATCAATTCCTTTAGCCATTCCTGCATGAGGTGGAACCCCATAAGAAAATGCTGTATATAATGATTTGAATTTTTCTTTAATAACTTCTTCATCGTAGCCGGCAATTGCAAAAGCTTTTTTCATAATTTCTAAATCATGATTACGTACTGCTCCACTAGCAAGCTCAATTCCATTACAAACAAAATCATATTGGTGAGCCAGTATTGATTCTACATCTTCTTCTAATAAAGCTTTTAAACCACCTTTTGGCATACTAAATGGGTTATGCATAAAATCATATTTTTTAGTTTCAATATCTTTTTCATACATTGGAAAATCATTAATAATACAAAACTCAAATTTATTTTGATCAATTAGTTCTAATTTTTCGCCTAAATGAATGCGGATAAGACCGGCTAATTTAGCCGCATTACGACGATTAGCAATGAAGAAAATAACACTATTTGGTTTTAAATTCCCAATTTCAATTAATTTTGTTCTTTCTTCTTCGCTTAAAAATTTATCAATAGGTCCCGCAAAAGACATATCTTCTAAAACTTTAAAATAACCAATTCCCGGCATTCCAATGCTTTTAGCATATTCAACAACTTCATTAAACCAAGAATTAGGTTTATCAGCTAAATTTTCAATAACAATGGATTTAATTGTTGTGTTTTTAAAAGGATCAAATGTGGTGGAATTAAATATATTGGTAACATCAAATATTTCTAAGGGATTTCTTAAATCAGGTTTATCAGTACCATATTTTTCCATAGCTTCTAAATAAGAAAGGCGTTTAAAGGGTTTTGGGCTGACGGTTTTTTTACCAAATTTTTTAAAAGTATCATAAAAAACTTCTTCGCCTAAATTTAAAACATCTTCTTCTGTTTTAAAAGCCATTTCGATATCAAGTTGATAAAATTCGCCATAAACACGATCGCTTCTAGCATCTTCATCTCGAAAACATGGTGCGATTTGATAATATTTGTCAATTCCCGATATCATTAACAGTTGTTTAAATATTTGCGGCGCCTGAGGTAAAGCATAAAACTTCCCGGCAAATTTTCTAGCTGGAACTAAAAAATCTCTAGCACCTTCAGGTGAAGATGCGGTTAAAATTGGAGTTTGAATTTCAATATGGCCTAAGCTATCCATTTTTTCTCTTAAATATTTTATAACATTAGATCTTAAAAGAATATTTTCCTGTAATTTAGGATTTCTTAAATCCAAATAGCGATGTTTAAGTCTTAACTCCTCAGATACATCTTTAGAGTTCATTACTTCAAATGGTAAAATATTTTTGGCTTTGCCTAATATTTCTAATTTTTCCACTAAAATTTCCAGGGTTCCTGTTTTTAATCGAAGATTATAATCCTCTTCATTTCTTTTACGCACCATTCCTTTAATAGTTAAGGTACTTTCCTTAGTTAAACCATTAAAAATTTCATTATCGTTTCCAACTATTTGAATACTTCCCGATTGGTCTCTAACATCCACAAAAATAATTCCGCCATGATCACGAATATTTTCCACCCAGCCAGCTATTTTAATTGTTTGACCAATTTCTTTTTCCGTTACCAATCCGCAATAAATATCTCGATAAATACTTTTCATTATATCCTCCTTCTTTTTAAAAATAAAAACAGTATTACTCCCTAATGGGACGAATACTGTTAAGATCCGTGGTACCACCCAAATTATCATTTAAAAAATGATCACTTTCTATATATTATTATAACGGTTTACATTCCGGATTATCCTACTGTTATTTTCAGATAATCAACTCCTGAGGGTTATTCTTAATAACTATTATGTTAGTTTCCACCTACTCTAACTCTCTTTAATAAATCATTATTAATACTTTTCTCATTCAAAGTTTTTATATACAAAAAGCCCCTAAAGGACTTTATTATCACCTTTGGTGGAGAATGTGGGACTCGAACCCGCGACCCTCTGCGTGCAAGGCAGATGCTCTAGCCAACTGAGCTAATTCCCCAAAAGCAAGATTATTTTATCATAGTTAAAATTAATAATCAAGCAATTTTAAAACTTATTTGTTTAAAATTGTAATTAATCCATTATCTAATTCTTCCAATGCTCGACCAATAGCTTTTTTATTAGTATATTCACTATCTTTCATTTGAAAATGCTTATGTTCAACTATTTGTTTACTTCTTTGAGCTACAATGTGGACTAATTTATATTTTGAATCTACAACATTTAATAATTTATCAATTGATGGATATAGCAAATTATCACTCCTTACAATAATATTTTACTAAATATTTTGTAAAGAATACAGGTTTTTAAAAAAAATTTACATAAATTGACATTTATAACTTGACAATATTTGCTTTTATTTCATCATTTTCTTTAATTATCTTAATTTTTAAGTTATTTAAATTTTTATTTATATGGCGGGGATCTTTAACAATTCCTTCTTCATTAGTGGCTAAATAATTGGCTTCAACTAAATCTTTAACATAAATATATACAATATTTTTTTCTTCAAAAAAACCTTCATTCATTATTGCGTAAGTTGTTGCTTGTTTTTTAATCAAATTTAATTTTTCTTCATATGCAACATCTTCCTTATTATAACTAAATATGTTAGTAATACTACTAACTCCAATAAAATATATTATACTAAATACAACTACAACCATTAATAGTTCCAAAGTTGTAAACCCATTTTTTTTCATTACCATCACCACATTCATTATAAACTATTTTTTCAATTTAATAAAGATTAATTTTAATTAATAGAAAAAATCTCTTTCGAGATTTTAACAACAACTATTACCATCATAGACATTAGATACAACATTTTCTTCACAACTGCTATAAGTTGGTGTATATGTATGTCTATAAACATGATGATTAATTATTCGCGTATGACACGGTAAAATATGAGGCACCTCATAATTTATAACTTTTTGACATACTTTTTCTTGAGGACATTCATAAATTGGATTACAACAAACTGGCGCTTGAGATGGACAACAATTCATTGGCATAGGCATTTGAGCTTCCATTGAAGGACAACTCATACGCGGTCCACAATTTTCATCTACTTTCATTTCGGGACCTGCAAAATAATTATTCATATTACACTATCCTTTCTACTTTTATATTATTCGTACTTTTTTTTATAGAATAGGTTTTTGACTAATTAATTTAGTTTATTGATTTTTTTTAACCCTATATTTTTAATAAATTAAAAAAAATTGATTAATTTAATCAACTTTTAACTTTAAATTATGCATCATTAAATAAAAATTTTCGAGAATTGATATAATACTGCACTCCTGATATTACTGATAAAATAGTTGCTGTTATCAATAATAATCCTGCTAAATCAAAACCTAAAAACTCAAACGGTAAATTATAAAACAATGTCAGAGTTACTCCACTCATCATGCAAATGGTTTTAATTTTCCCCATTAAAGAAGCGGCTACAATTGTTCCTTTACCTTTCATAAACATTTTGCAAGAATCAGTAATAATATCTCTAGTAATAATAACTACCGGAATAATTAATGGAATACTTCTTTCATATGCCAAAATTATTAATAAACCATTAATTAATATTTTATCCGCAATCGCATCAGCTAATTTTCCAAAGTCTGTGACAATATTTTGACTTCTAGCTAGATATCCATCAATCGCATCAGTTAAAGAAGCGATTAAAAATAAAATACCTACTACTATATATTTTAAATTTACTAAAACCCCGCCCCAGGAATATAAAGGCCATTCCAAATTTAATTCTCCCCAAGGAAGCATTAATATTATTAAAATAATAAATGAAAGAATTATTCTACATATTGTTATTTTATTTGGTAAATTTAATTTATTCATTGTTTTCCCTACCCTTTGTAACTTATAACATTAGTTGCGTGATTACCAATTGTAACCTGTTTAACTGCCCAAATCATTGCAATAATAATCAATAATATAATAATTAAATATATTAAAATATAATATTTTTGATTATATTTAGTTATTTTTTTTGTATAAGGAGAAACTATTTTCTCTGTCTCTTCCTCTTTTAATTGCATTTCAATTGTTTTTTCCAATTCTTTAACAGGTATTTTTGAAGTATATTCAAATAAATATTCATTAAAATCATCAATCATTTTATCTTCTTCTAAACCTAAATATTTAGCATAATCATGAATTAAACCTTTAAGTTCAAAAACATCTTTAAATGCTCCGATTTTTCCAGCTTCAATATTTTCCAATATTATTTCTTTTATTTCCAGATCTTTACTGGCTTCGCTTAAACTTACCCCCGACGATTCTCGTGCCTCTTTTAAGGTACTACCTATTTCGTCCAAAAAAATTCACTCCTTTATTATATATTATATTATAAATAAAATCTTGTAAGCCATGTTCTGTACTTTTAAAAAAGTGACAAATATTTATCTATCGTATAAATACGATCCTTTACTTAGTTTAATTCCCTCGTAAAAGTTCCCCTACCAAAATTTGGGTTTCTCGCTCGTGGGGTTTACCGCGTTTCATTCTCTTTGTTTCCAAAAAGACTCGTTTCTGTGGCACTTTACATTTACTTTAACCATAATTGATTATTTCAACGCCGTTAGTAAAACTACCCAAGGTTATCTTTTCCCTTGGCACGAACACTACAATCATCGCAGATTGTGCGAGCATGGACTTTCCTCTACATAAAGGTTATGCAGCATTTGTCCCGATTTTATTCATTTTTTTCATATACAATTTTTTCTAATTGACTTATTCTTTTTAGAAGGTCTAAATTATTTGGTATACTTGGCTCAATTTTTTCCATTTCTTCCATTTCTAAATTAACTCTTCGTAATTCTTGTTTTAGTTTAATATTATCATCAGTTAAATCTTTAACGTCTCTTTCTAACTTTTTAATAATATTAAGATATTCTGTATAATCCCGAATTACCATGTCTAAATAACGATCAACTTCCTGAGGACGATAACCACGAGCATCAATTTTAAATTCATGTTCTAAAATTTCCTGGGGAGTTAAATATATTCGTTCACTATACATTTTCCTAAACACCTTCTAACAATAAAAATTATATCATTTTATTTATTTTTGTCAAGATTATCCTTCACAACATATATTCCTAGTTTTGCCATTTCTAATTTTTCCAACATCTTTAAAATAAAATAATCTACCCTCATCTTATCCCTCCAATTATATTTTATAATATATTTTGTTTTTTTCTGCATTTTTGCCTATATTCGACAAAAGTTGTAAAATAATTTTATATAATAATTTAAATAAAATAAGATACGTGATATAATTATAAAGGTGATTATGTGAAATATCCTAATAATATTATGAAAGATAGAAAAAATATCACAGATTATAAAAATAGAGGTTTAATTCTCGAAAAATTAATTAACGACGCAAATAATTATTATATTGAAAATGATATTGCCTATATTTATAAAAAGGCTACTCCTATTGGCATTATTAAATCACAGGGAACTAAAGTAGCTGGCTATTTTAAAGAAGCTTCAACTCTTGATTATAATGGAATATATAAAGGTAAATACATCGAATTTGATGCTAAAGAATGTCAAATAAAAACTTCTTTTCCTTTATCTAATATTCATAAGCATCAATTAACTCACATAAAAAATATTATTAATCATGGTGGTATTGCATTTTTAATTATTTGGATGAATTGTAATTATTACTTATTAAACGGAAAAAATATAATAGATTTTATTAATAATGAAAAAAGAAAAAGTATTCCGTTTACTTACATTGAAAAAAAAAGTTATTTACTAAAATATAATTATTTAAAAGGGATAGATTATATTGAGGTAATAGATAAAATTTTGGAGGAGAACAATGAAAAAAATTAATTTTAGAAAATTAAAAAATATAAATAAAAAATTTAATTTTAAAAAAATTATAAATTTTTACAATACAAAAACTCTGGTATTGTCTTTAATTATGCTACTGGGCATTTTGGTTGCTACAATAACTTTAATTTTTGCGTTATTTATTATTATAACCGCACCTGATTTTAAAAAAGAAAGACTATATCAAAAGGAATCAACTATTATTTATGATTTAAATGGTGCCGAATTAGCGCGGATTGGGAAAAGCAACTTAACGCAAATTACTTATGATGATTTACCTGAAGTTTTGATTGATGCCATTATCGCCACTGAAGATTCACGCTATTTTCAACATACTGGCTTAGATGCCGCCCGTTTTTTAAAAGCATCTGTGGGTCAACTTTTAGGAGCTAATTATTCTGGTGGAGCATCAACAATTACGATGCAAGTGGTTAAAAATACTTATACTGATAATTCCAGCGAAGGATTGCGAGGTATTATTCGAAAATTCACCGATATTTACATGGCAATTTTTAAATTAGAAAATGCTTATACGAAAGAAGAAATTGTTGAATTTTATTTTAACTCTCAATGGTTGGGTTATGATGGAAATATTAATTATAGCGGAATTACAGGAGTTGAACAAGGATCAGAATTTTATTTTGGGAAGTCTGTTTCGGATTTAACTTTGGCTGAAGCTTCTTTAATAGCTGGTATGTTTCAAAATCCTGTTGCTTATAATCCTTATAAATTTCCTGAAAAAGCCAAAGAAAGACAAAATATTGTTTTAAAATTAATGGTTCGCCATGGTTATATCACAGAAGAAGAAAAAAATGATGTTTTGGAAATACCTGTTCAGTCCTTATTAAAAAATAACCAAGTAATAAAAGATAACTCAAACCAAGCTGCGATTGATTATATATTAAATGAAGCCGAAGAAATAACTGGGAAAAATCCCTATACGGTTCCGATGAAAATTTATTCAACAATTGATACTGATGCTCAAAAAATATTAACCGACTTAGAAAACGGTACTATTTATACAATAAATGAAGCTAGAGGTAATTTACAATTTGGGGTCGCTATTACAAATGTAGAAAATGGTTCAATTGCTGCCTTAAGTGGTGGAAAAAATTATCAAGCTAAAGGTAATAACCGCGCTATTGCCAAAAGACAACCAGGATCTACTGCTAAAGTATTATTTGATTACGGACCTTATATTGAATATTTAAATGGTTCAACTTATTCTTTATTTTTAGATGAACCTACTAGTTACTCCAGCGGCGGTACTATATCAAATTATGATAATCGTTATAAAGGCTTATTAACAATGCGAGAAGCTTTAGTTGATTCGCGAAACGTCCCTGCTTTTAGAGCTTTTAAGGCTGTTGCTAAGCAAGATGAAAATTTAATTAAAGATTTTGTTCATAGTTTAGGAATTAATTATGGTCGTGATTTATATGAATCAGCTTCAATTGGTGGATTTGATGGAATTAGTCCCTTAGAATTAAGTGCTGCTTATGGAGCATTTGGCCGGGGTGGCTATTATATTAAACCATATTCAATTACGAAAATAAATTTTATTGAAAATGATAAAACGGAAAATTTTAAATATACTAAAGAAAGAGTTATGAGTGAAGAAACAGCTTATTTAATTACTAATATCTTAGTCTCAGCCGGGAATGAAGCTGTAGCTGGATTTAGAATTCCAGGTAGCGAAATTGCCGAAAAAACAGGAACAACAACTATTGATAATTCTTCAGCTAAATCATTAGGTTTACCTTACAATGCTACAATGGATTCATGGACAATAACTTATTCTTCAAAATATTCTACCGGTATCTGGATTGGTTATGATAAACTTTCTAAAACAAACTATTTAACCAGTGGTATTGCTTCTCCTATTAGAAGAGGAATTAGTAAAGCTGTTGGAACAAAATTATATAAAAAAGGAAGTTCATTTAAAAAACCAAGCGGAGTAATTGCGGTTGAAGTTGAAAAAGAGACTTTTCCAGCTTTACAACCTAGTCCATTCACTCCTAGTAATATGATAATAACCGAATATTTTAAAAAAGGAACAGAACCAGCTGAAATTTCTAACAGATATTCCAGTTTAGATAACCCAACAAATTTAAAAGCAAATTATATTGATGGAAATATTATAATTAAATGGGATCAAATAAAAACTCCTGATGCAATTGATGCAAATTATTTAATAAATCATTTTAATACTTATTATGACAATCATGCAACAAAATATTATGAACAAAGAATAGCCTATAATAATCAATATATAGGAACTCTAGGATATCAAATATATTTAGATACGAATGGATCATTAACTTCATTAGGAAGAATCGAAAATGAAAATACATTTACTTATAGCCCTCCAAGTACAGGAAATTTTAAATTTGTTGTTAAATCTGCTTATTCAATTTTCAAGAATAATATTTCCTCAGGTGCCAGTGTAACAATCAATACAGAAGCACTTGCCGATATAATTCCTGAATAAAAATGCCACGTCTTAAAAGACGTGGTTTTAATTGCGGTATATTAGTAGTTTTTTGTTTTTTCACATTTTCTATAAAATAAACAATTACTACACTCTGGCTTTTTAGCTTTACATATATATCTGCCAAATAATATTAATTGGTCATTAATTCTATTCCAATTATTTTGCGGTAACATTTTCATTAATTTTTTCTCAATTTTATTAACATCTTTTTCATTTTGAACTAAATTTAATATATTTGTTACTCTAATCATGTGAGTATCGATAGCAAATGTCGGTTCATTAAAAATATTGGCTAAAACAACATTTGCTGTTTTTCGACCAACACCTGGTAAGTTTTCTAAATATTTACGATTATTAGGTATTTGGCCTTGATGATCACTAATTAAAGCTTTTGTTATTTTTAATATAAAATCAGATTTTTTTCGAAATGTTCCAACAGGATAAATTATTTTTTCAATTGTTTTTACATTTAATTGACTTAATTCATAAATATCGTATTTAAATAATATTTTAGTAACTGTATTAACCCGCTTATCTGTTGATTGAGCTGATAACATGGTTGCAATTAATAATTCATAATCTTTTGTATAATTAAGTTCACATTTAGGATTTGGAAACATAATATCAAGATTCTTTATTATTATATTTTTATTCATTTTCGTCTAACCAATTAAAATTTAATAAATTGGTTTCATATACAACGGAATCATTTTTACAGCGATTATTTATTTCATCAGGGGTTTTAATTCCCTTTTTTTCCCATTCAAATAAAATTTTATCAATATATCTCAGATTTTTTACGCCATTATAACTCGCTTCTTTTAAAGCACAAATAATTAACTCTTCACTAAAGTTTTTTTCCAGCCAAGCTTTGATAATTTCATAATCCATTTGGGATAAAGTTCTTCCAAATTCAACTTCAAATAAACTAAATATATCATTATTAATTTCTTTTTTACTTTCTTTTTGGTTATTAGTTTTTATTTTATTATAAAAATTTTCTAATTGTATTTTTTCCACAACTTTACCAAAATCATTTTTAACAATTTCAACTTGAATAAGTTTTTTTTCAACTAAATTACTAAATGACTCCAATACTTTTTCTTCATCCATTTTCAAAGTTTTAGAAATTAAATTTACATCAAAAATTAATTCAAAAGCATTATCAAAAAAAGCCAATAATAAAAATTCTTCTAATGATAATTTTTCATCCAAAGCTACTTTAATAAAATTAGTGTCTGCCACAATTTTTTTATTGTTGTCCATAATGATCCTTTCTATTTATTAAATAATTTTTAATGCTTTTCGTATTATTTTTTAATTTTTTTTCTAATATTAATTCAACTAATTCATTTTGAATTTCTTTAATTTTTTTAGATGGTTCAATATTTAATATATTCATAATATCTTGAGAAGTTATTTGTAATGTTTTATCTTGATTAATTTCCATATTATTATAAATTTTATTAATATATTTTTTAGGATATCCCAAAATTTCTCCCGCTGCAGTACATAAATATAATCCATATTGATATAAAACAAATTCATCAATGATTTTTTTAGCAATTATAACCTGTATTGATTTTATATTATCATATTCTGTTTTAGAAAACAATTTATCAGAACATTTTATCTGACTCCACATAACCAATAAATCACTAGCATATTTAATTTCATCATATTCCAGTTCCAGATTTTCTTTTAAGCCTAATTCAGTTATTAAATTAAGACCATATTGATAATTTGAAGATAACAGTATTTTATTTAATTCACTTCTAATTTTGATTGGCGATAACTTTTTCACTTTTTCCGAATTATTTTTAATAGTCTTTTTTAATTCATCATCAAGAACAAAATTTAATGTAGTTGCGAATCTAATGGCCCGAATAATTCTTAAAGGGTCTTCTTTTATTTTAATTTCGGGATTTCCCACCATTTTAATTATTTTTTTCTTAATATCGTCACTAGCGTTTAATAAATCAATAATTTTACCTTCTTTATTCATACATAAAGTATTAATTGTAAAATCTCTTCTTTTAATATCGGTAATTAAATTATTAATATATTTTATTTCTATTGGTTTTCTATTTTCATACTTAATTTCTTCACGATAAGTAGTAATATCAATATTATATTTTTTAATTTTTAAATTAAAGCCCCCATAATTATTTTTAGTATTTACTTGGAATAGTTTGTGCAATTTTTTAGGTAATGCATTTGTACAAATGTCTACATCATAGGAATTTTTTCCTAAAATTTTATCGCGAACATATCCACCAACTACATAGGCCTCATAACCATCATTTTCAATTTTTTCTAATATTTTTTTGATAATTTTTTCCATTATTAATCCCTTTTAAATTATATCACATAAAAAATAGTTATAGGATTATTTTTTTAAAATAAAGCGCCATAACTTATTACGATCTTCTTCTGTCGCATAATCAATGCCTACTCTCTTACCGGTAGTAAATTCATATTTTTCAAAATTATCCTCTATCCAAAGATCATTATTTGTAAGTAAATTTATTCCATTTAAAAATTTATCTATTTTTAAATATTTGGTTACTTTTCCCGGACCAATATAACCTTCAATGCCTCTTATCATAACCCCTTCTGGATGTTCTTCTTCTCCTGATACAACATTTAATAAATAGTGAATACCATAACATAAATAAACATATACATACCCACCACTTTTATATAACATTTCATTTCGAGCAGTTTTTTTCCCTTTATAAGCATGACAAGCACTGTCATTCACACTGTAATAACATTCTGTTTCAGTTATTTTAGCTTTTATAATTTCGCCATTTTTTAATTTACGACATAAATATTTATTTAATAATTGGGGCGCTAATGTTGGCGCACTTTGTTTATAAAAATTTTCGTCAATTATTCTTTTCAATTTAAAATCTCCTTTTATTTATTATCACTAACCATTTTTCTTTTGAATAATAATGTTGCAAAAACTACGGTAATAATTAAATATATCAATAAAATTATTGCATTCACATCTATGTTTTGATAAGTGTTATTTAATATTTCTCTTATTATATCAACACATTTGGCAAAAGGAAGAATATTACAAATATTAGCAAAAAATTTTCCGGCTAAATCAATGGGAAAATACATTCCGCTGGTAAACGCTACAAATTGAATTATTATACTGGCAACTCCTGATGCGGATTTATCAGTTGTAATACACCCAATAAATATTCCCAAAGCAATAAAAATTATTGAAATCGGAAAAGTTGCTAATATAGTATACACAATATTTAAATTAAAAGATAAACCTAAATAAATAGATACACTAAAAAAGAGAATATTTTGGAATAAAACAATAGGTAAAAAGGATATGATATAGCCAATAATATAATCACTTGGTTTCATTGGACTGACAAATAATCGAGTTAAAAATGAAGTTGTCCTGTCTTTAGCCACCAGCGTAGCAGTAAATAAAGTTATAAAAGAAAAACTAAATATTATAATTCCCGGAGTAAAATTCTTTACATTAAATATTTCATTAGGAATATTAAATTGTTGAAAAATAAATAAGAGAAACAGTGGTAACAATACCGAAAATATTAAGCTAAGTGGATCTCTGATTATTTCTTTGAAATTTCTTTGGGCAAAATTTAATGCTTTCATATTTTCATATCTCCTGTTGCTATTTTAACAAAAGCATCTTCAAAATTTTTAGTATTGGCTTTAGTAATTATCTCATTTAAGGTTCCAACATAAATTAAATTACCTTTATCCATAATTCCTATTCTATCAGATAAATATTCTGCTTCTTCCATGTAATGAGTCGTTAATATTATGGTGGTTTTACCTTTTAATTCTTTTATGAATTCCCATAATTCTCTTCTGGCAAGCACATCTAGTCCTAAAGTAGGCTCATCTAAAAACAGAATTTTAGGATTATTCATTAAAGATAAGGCAATAGATAATCTTCTTTGCCATCCTCCAGATAAAGTTTTAGCTTTTTGTTTTAAAATTCCTTTTAATTTAAAAGTTTTTATTAATTCTTTTATTTTTTCATTTTTATCTTTTATGCCGTATACTCCCGCTATAAATTCTAAATTTTCCAATACCGATAAATTTGGTGCAATAGCGGTTTCCTGTGGGGAAATGTTCATTATTTCTTTAATTTTCATTGACTCTTTTTTAATATTATTTTTTTCAATTAGAATATCTCCACTAGTGGGTAAGATTAAAGTAGATAACATTTTAATGACAGTTGTCTTACCTGCCCCATTTATTCCTAAAAGGGAAAATAATTCCCCCTGTTCTATTTTTAAATCTAAGTTTTCAACAGCAATTATATTTTTATATTTTTTAGTAAGTTTTTTTGCTTCGATTGATATCATTTTTCGCCTCACTTTTTTTGAAAATTTTTACATTTTTTAATAATAATTAAAAAGCTTTTTTCCTTAAATAAATTATAGCAAATTTTAAATCTTTTTACTATAATTTATTTAAGGAAATAAAAGCTATCTTTTTATTTTTGTTACAATTTAGCTCATTATTATTAAATATAAATAAGCACATTACGCAGAAAAACAAACTAAAAAGTTGTTAAATCCTTATAAACAAAGGGGTTAACGACTTTTTGCTCTTACAACTGTCAAAGTCGGATGCCAAAAAGCAAAATTATTTTAGAATAATTTTATTTATTCTTATAAAATTTTTTATAAATTTGCTAAAATGTACTAAATGTGATACAATATGTATACATAAGGGGGATTATAATGAAAAGAAATTCGATTTATACCAAAATGGTTGGTACAGCTTTATTATTTACTTTTTTGTTTTGTCCTAAAATTTTTAATTTAAATGCATTAGAAATTGATGATAAAAATGATTCTAATGCACTACCACCAATACCAATCGAAGAAACTCAACCAGTTGTAACTGATTTACTTTTAAGCTTTGTTGGTGATTGTACTTTGGGAAGTGATGAAAATTTTGGATATGTTAATGGCTTCAATGATGTATTTCATAAAAATAATGGTGATGCTGGTTACTTTTTTAAAGGGGTTTATGATATTTTAAATAATGATGATTTAACGATTGCTAATTTAGAAACTACTTTTACACAAGCCGATAAAAAAGCCGTTAAACAGTTTTGTTTTAAGGGAAATCAAGAATATGTGGATATTTTAGAAGCTGGAAGTGTAGAAGTGGTTAATTTAGCTAATAATCATACTTATGATTATTTAGAACAAGGTTTTCAAGATACCATTGCAACTTTAAATCAAAGTAATGTTAATTATTATGGGAGAGATGTTGTTCTTATAAAAGAAATTAAAGGTATAAAAATTGGCTTTGGGGGTCTAACCTATTCTGATAACAAGAATCAATATCAATGTGTTGATGAAATAGTTCAATATTTTAATGAAAATGAAGTTGATTTAAAAATACTTACCTGCCATTGGGGAATTGAAAGGGCATTACAATTTAATGAAGAACAAGAAAATTTAGGGAAATATGCGATTGATCAAGGCGTTAACTTAGTAGTAGGTCATCATCCTCATGTTTTACAAGGAATTCAAAAATATCAAGATTCATATATTGTTTATTCTTTAGCTAACTTTGTTTTTGGCGGAAATAACAATCCATATGATAAAGATTCAATGATTTATCAACAACGTTTTATTTTTGAAAATGGGAAACTAGTTCAAACAGAGCCAGTTATCCATCCT
>CAYOJY010000007.1:0-23094 GCA_964404455.1 uncultured Muribaculaceae bacterium
TCGGTATAAGCTTCATAAGCATTTTTAACTTCATTAATTTCATTTTGTGGCGCTAGAACTGTTTTCCCATTTATAATACTTATAACTTCTTCTTCACTTAAACTATTAGCTTCAATAGCGCATGACGAATTAACTGATTTAATCTTGCTTGATTTTCTTAAAAATAAATCCTTTTTACGATCTATATTAATTTCTAACCGAGTTAGCTTTTCGGTTATTGTAGTTACTAAATTTAAAATATTTTCATTTATTTCAAATGGTGGTTTATTCATAATCATCTATTCCTTTCATTACATATCTATTATATCACTTTATCAAAATAGTAGCAATATAAGTAGCAATATAAGTAGCAAAATTTATTTTTTCTCTTTTAATTTATTTGATATTTTAATTTTAAAATTTTCCACCCTAGAAATAATATACTTTGTTTGTTTCATATATGAAACAACAAGCAGTATAGAAAAAATAATGATCATTAAGTATTTACTTGGAATATTCCAAGTACATATTTCTTGAACATAAATTAGCACTTTAATTTGTTATTTGCTAATTGGCAAACTAACGACAAAAACAAATTTTAAAACAAAAGAAAAATAATACCATATTTGATAGTATCATAAAGAAATATATTATTAGCCCTTATACTACTCGCCATCTTACTTGCCTACAATCTTCTGGAACTGCCACCACAATGATTGTAACACTTAAAGTTAAAGCATAAATGATATAATCAGCCATTTCATGAAAATTTGTTAAAGTCTTTATAATCAGAACTGAATCAAAATTGTTACTAATAATAATTTTAGAAAAAAGATAAGAGAATACAACCAAAAATGCCCCCAAATAACCTATACGACTAATTACTTTTGCTAAACCCCTAAGCCTTAATTTAAGAGGACTATCGGGAATATTTTCCTGCAATTCCCTGGATATGTTTCCATAGATGGTATTATCGCCAACTTTTAAAACCTTCATCTTGGCACTGCCAGTGTAAACAACTGCACCGCGATAAACCATACTGGCATCCGTTATATTAAGTTCATTACTAATGGGAATTTTTTTCACTTCTTTTGTTTCGCCATTTAAAGATGATTCATCCAGTGATAAAAAACCATTAAATAAATAACCATCAGCGGGAACTTTATCCCCGGAAGATAAAATAATAATGTCACCCACCACTATTTCATCAATTGGTATTTCTTTGGGAATATTATTTCTAATAACTTTAATTAAAATATTATCGTTATCACTTTGCAATTTAGCAAATGCCGCTTCGGAACCATATTCCGAAATACTGGAAATAAATGTTGCTAAAAAAACCGCAATTAAAATGCCGATAGTTTCAAACCAATCAAATGATTGAAATAAAAAAACGATTTTAATCATTAAAGCTATTAGAAGAATCTTAATAATCGGATCGCCGAAAGATTCAATTAATAGATGAAGAAAACTGTTTTTTTTTACTTTAGTTAATGCATTACTTCCATATTTTTTTCTAGATAAAAGAACATCTTCATCGTTTAATCCCACTAACTCGTCCTCCCTTAAAACTATATGAAGGATAAGACTAGTTTAAAACTAAATAAATATTTTTTTTAATTCATTTTTTACTTTTTTAAAGCCATAATTTTCATATTCATATTTTTTTAATAAATCTACATCTAAATTATGTTTTTTGGCATATTCCAAAATATCTTTTTCAGTTATTTTATTAAAAATTATGATTTCATTAAAAATATTATTCAATTCATTATTTTCTTCATAAAAAAGTTCATTATTAAATCCAACTTTTTTAACCTGATTTATTGTTTTAGTCATAATAACAATTGAATTATTAAAATTAATAACATTACCCTTGGCGTCTGTAATATAACCATCAGTTAAAATTTGTTTAAACAAATTTAAAACATTTACACTTAACTTATCAATATCTTCAACTAAAATTAATGCATATGGATTATATTTTATTTTATTAAATAAAAAAGTATCTTCATAACCAATATAACCTGCAGATGAACCGATTAATTTAGTAATCGATGCTTCATTTGAATATTCACTTCCTTCAATTTTAATAAAATTAATATTATTGGCAAATGATTCGTTAATTAATTTAACTATTTCTGTTTTACCCACTCCTATTGAACCTAAAAATAATAAAGATAAAATTTGATCAGTAGAAGTGAATTTTTTATTTAAATTAGCAATAATTTTATTTATAACTTCATCTTGACCAATAATATTATTAGTTAAATTATTTTTAATATTATTTAATAATTTTTTCTTATCAATTAAAAGTGGAACATTTGATTTATATGATAAAACTTTTAAAATATCTTTTTCTGTTACATTAAATTTAAAATTATTTTGTAAATTAGCAATTTTTAAATCAATATCTTTTTCTTTATCTGAATACTTTAATGCACTATTAAAATCATTTTGAATAATCGACTCATCTTTTAATTTTTCAATTTCTTTTTTAGTTAATAAGTAATTATTTATTTTTTTACTATGGTCATTTTTAACTTTAACCATCGTACAAATTGAATCCATAAAATCAATTGATTTATCCGGATTTTTTTTACTAAATATATATTTGCCTGAATATTCAACTATCTTTTCAATCATTTTTTTACTTATTTTAACATTGTGATGATTTTCGTATTCTTTTTTAATTTTACACAATATATTTATAGTATCTTCATCTGTCGGTTCATTAATATTAACAATCTCAAATCTTCTTGCCAAAGCTTTATCTTTAGATATATAACGATCATATTCATCTGTTGTGGTTGCTCCAATGCATTTAATATCCCCTCTTGCCAAATATGGTTTAAATATATCTCCAGCACTTATTGCGCCTTCTGCTCCACCTGCTTTAACCATTGAATGAATTTCATCAATAAAAATTATTTTACTTTTATCTTTGCCTAGAATATCAATTATTTTATTTAATTTTTCTTCAAATTCGCCTCGATACTTTGTCCCAGCGACTAAATCAGCCATTTCTATACTAATGATATTCGTGTTTTGTAATTCCTCAGGAACTTCACCAGAATTAATCTTTCTGGCTAACTCTTCAATAATTGCTGTTTTCCCTACTCCGGCCGGGCCAATTAATAAAGGATTATTTTTTTTCTTTCTTAAAAGGGTTTCGATAATATATTTTAATTCTTTTTCTCGACCAACTGTTTTTTCTTCCATATTAACTGCTAAATTTAAATTTTTACCAAAATCACAAATATTTTCTTTTTTGGTAATAACCTTTTTATCCAAACTTTGCTGAATATTTTCCAAATCAATATCCATTCCCAATAAAATTCGAATTGCCACCCCTTCACCTTCTTCTAAAATAGAAAAAAATAAATGTTTAGTTGTCACTATTCCATTATTATTTTCTTTCGCGTCATCAATAGAATTACTAATAACTCTTTTTAAAAGAGGTGTATATAAATTAAAATCCACATTCTTTTTAGGAATGCCGACTATTTTTACTAATTCTTCTTTAAAAATCTGATAACTAAGATTAGATTCTTTCATTATTTTCTGAGTTTCAGGGCAAAATTTTAAAAGAGAAAGAAAAAGATGCTCACTCCCCACAAAGGGATGATAGAGCAAATGTCTTTCCTCTTCCATATTTTTTAAAACATGATAAGCTTTAATTTCAAAATTATTAAACATTATTTCACCTATTAATATTCTATGTTTATAATGTTTAGATAATTATTTTTTTATACAAGGAAAAAACAATTAACTTTTTTAATGTTTAAATTCTTTTGGCATAAAATTATTATAAATTAAGGAATTATGAATTATGATTGAAAAACAAATTAAAAAAAATATTTTATTTTCAAGTATTATAATATTTATTATTGGCTCATTATTACATTTTACTTATAACTTTACTAATAATAATTTTTTAATCGGTTTGATAAGTCCTGTGAATGAAAGTATATTTGAACATTTAAAAATTGCCATATACCCTATACTCATTTGGTGGATAACATTTTATTTTTTAAAAGCTCAAAAATATCATTTAGATAAAAGCAATTGGTTCAGGGGTTGCCTTGTTTCTATAATAGTTTCAATAATAGTTATATTATCAATTTATTATTTTGTTACCTATGGTTTAGAAAAAAATTCGCTTTTTATGGATATTATATTACTGTACATTGCTGTATTAATTGGTCAACTAATAGCTTATCATATATATAATTACTCATTTAAATCAAATTTTTTATTGTCTATTATCCTAATATTCAGCTTAATTATCAGTTTTAGTATTTTAACCATATATCCGCCCAAAATTCCTCTATTTAAAGATAACCAAACCAATACTTATGGAATATTAAAAAATACATAAAAAAATACAGCAATATTTTTTACTGTATTTTAATTTTTACTAAACAACTATTTAAATTAAATATGTTATTATAGCAAACAACGCTAGTAGTATAATAAATAAAACTACTAAGAATAATGCAATATATTTTAGCCAAATTTTATAATCAACCTTAGTATAAACAAGCCCAAGTAATAATAAACCACTTGTAGGTACGAAAAGTTGTGCAAAACCATAAGTTGCAACATAAATTGATTGAACAATTCCAATACTTGATTCGTATCCGCTTGTAATGTAAGGGCCAACAATATATCCCGTATACCCTAAGTCAGTATGAAAAATTGAAGTTACAAACGCTGTTATTGAACTAATAAACGGATTAAATTCTTGAGTTAAACTAAATGCCCAGTTAGTAATTGTAGCAACATATGGCGAAGTGTATAAAACAACAAATACCAGGAATGTACCTACAAAGAATAAAACTGGTTTAATTATAATTTTAAATCCTTCTTCAAATGAAGAAACTATTTCTTTAAAGTTAATTTTATTAACTAAAGCTATTAAAATATAAAATATTAATAGTAAAGAAATTCCTGTTATAACTTCCCAAGAACCAAAAGCTGCCGCTGAATTTCCTAGAATATAAGCAAAGATTGTAAAATCTTGACCAATAGCTAACTCAGTTAACCAAGTATGGAAATTAGTAAATATTTTAAGTCCAAAATTTGTTTCCCAGTTAATATAACCTAATAAAGTTATAACCGCTAATAAACTTAAAATAATGATCATTGGAACAGTATTAGTTTTAGCTTTAGTATCTTCGATTTCATAAGGATCTTCAATTAATTCCAAATTCTTATCTTTTTTGTTAATTTTTTTCAAACTAACAAAGATAAATAAGAGATATAAAATATAAACAACTGCTTGAATTATAACTCTATACCAGAAACCATCGGCAAATTGCACTGATGCATAATAACCAAACCAGTGTAATCCTTCGCTGCCCCAAGGCGATCCAATCATCCCAATTAAAATTGCACCAATAGTTATTGCAAAAGCCGTAACTTTGTCAAATTTTAATTTAGATAAAATGGAAATAGCAAACGGAACAAACAAGAACACTAATAGTGTTTGGGTCATGATTGAAGACAAAATCACAAAAATTGTAGCTGTTACAAGTGCAACAATTAAATCATATCCTTGGAATTTTTTAGCTATACTATTAACGATTTTTTTATAAGCATCAGTTTTTGCTAATAAGCTATAAAAAGCCGCTAATGTAATTAAAAAGATTACTTTATCAATATTAAAATATAAACTATAATATAATAACATTGGTAAATCAGTAAAACCGACTCTTTTTAATGTCCCATCAATAAATTGGGTTTGCGCAAATTGACCAGTTGGAATTAACCAAGTTAAGACAATTGCTGTTAATACTAATATGCCTAAACTTTTTAATAACTTATTCTCTTTAGCATTAACAGAATAAATCAATCCAATAATCGTTATAAGCGCAACACCAAAAAATTTAAAAGGAATTGCCAAGTTTTCTTCAAATCCATTAACGTTTTTTAAGAAAAACCCCAATAATATTAAGATTAAGCCAATAATTGCTGTACCAATCTTAATCCATTTTAAAAGCGATGTACCATCATTCTTTTTTCTTTTACCTTTCATTACTCTACCTCCTTAGATAAATTATATCATTACTCACAAATAAAAAAAAGCATTTTAATGCTTTTTTAGTGCTTTTTTAGCTTATTCCTTTGGTTTCATTAAAGGAAACATCACGCATTCTCTAATCGGACGATTCATTAAAACAGAAAACAACCTTTCCGAAACCCCAAATCCAAAGGCCGGAGGCATTCCATATTCTAAAGCTTCAATAAATTCAGCATCATGATTATGAGCCTCTAAATCACCAGATTCAGCCATTGTTCTTTGCTCTTTAAATCTATTTTCTAAATCAATTGGGTCATTTAATTCATTGTAACCATTTCCCATTTCTGAACCAGCAATAATAATTTGAAATTGCGCAACTTTCCTTGAATCTTCTTTTAATCTTTTAGGAAGAGGATTTAATTCTACCGGTTGACCAACTAAAAAACCAGGACCACTTAAAGTTTTACGAACAGTTTTCCATAAAACATCCACTAAGCGCCAATAAGGAACATCTGGATTAAATTCAATATTTTCTTCTTTTAACTTTTTAATAATATCCTTTTCATTCGCTTCGTAAATACTTATACCTGTTTTATTTTTAAGTAATGTTTCAAAATCATAAATTTCCCATGGAGCATCCATATCTATCTCGTAACCTCTAGAAACAAATTTAGAAGTACCTAAAACTTTTTTAGTTACTTGCTGATACATTTCTTTAACAAAATCCATTCCCATTTTATAATCAGCATAAGCCCAATAAAATTCCATTTGAGAATAATCTTGTAAATGTTCCGGACTCATTCCTTCGTTTCGAAACTGACGACCGATTTCAAATGTTTTATCATAACCAGCCACTAATAATTTCTTTTGCCATAATTCCCCCATGGATATTCTTAAATAAACATCTAAATCTAAGGCATTATGATGAGTTTTAAAAGGTTCAGCCGCAGCTCCCCCAGCACTATTCTCCAAAACCGGCGTTTCTACTTCTAAAAAATCATTTTCTAATAAATAATTTCTAATAGTTGCCCAAAATTGTTGTTTTTTTCGAAACAAATCCTTTACTTCTGGATCCATAATAATATCTAAATAACGTTTTCTTAATTTAATTTCCGCATCGGCTAAACCATGATATTTATCAGGAAGAGGTTTTAAGGCCTTAGCTAAATGAACATATTCTAGAGCCTTAACAGTTAATTCTCCCATATTAGTCCGCATAATATTTCCTTTAATTCCGACTATATCACCTAAATCAGCATTATTAAACAAATCATATTGCTCCACACCAATTATATCCAATTTAACGTATACTTGAATTTGACCATAATTATCTTGTAAGTGCATGAAGCCGGCTTTACCTTTTTCTCGTTTAGTCATAATCCGACCAGCAATTGTAACTAAATTTTCAAATTCATGTAATTCTTCTTTAGTCTTATCTCCAAATTTTTCTTTAATTTCTTTTGAATTTGAAGTTATTTCAAATTTTTCACCAAAAGGATCAATACCTTTTTTTTCTATTTCTTTTATTTTTTCTCTTCTAATGAGTTCTTGTTCATTAAACTCTTTCATAAAATCACCTATATATATATTATCATTTTATAAATAAAAAAACTAGAAAATTTCTAGTTTACTTATATTTTATACATTTTTGTGTTTCGTTTAGTTACTAAATATATTCCAATTCCCGCAACCGCAGCAGTTCCTAGAATTGCTAGGGGTAACGCCGCACCAGTTGGTGTAGTGGTTGCCGCCGTAATAGTTACATCTTTAGTCGTATTGTACGCTGTAAAATTAAATTTAACACTACAATCAGCTAAAGTACTTGCATATTTAAAAGTAACTGTTCCCATTAAGGTTTCTTTATTATCGCCAGTATATGTTCCATCTACTGGAGCAAAAGTAATTTTAGTTCCATCATTTGTTACCGTAAAAGCCGTACTACTTTCCACTTTTTCAATTGTTACCCCAGAAGCCAATGTAACATCAGCAACAACTGGTTCAGCAATTAAATCATCAGTCGTAATATATACTTTAGCGGTGGTTCGACAAAAGTCATCCGCATCTAAACAAGCTTTATCCGGTTTAATTGCAATTGATGTTGCCGCATGAACTCCAAAAGGTACTAATAATAACACTGTCATAACTATCATAATAAAATATTTTTTCACACACATCTCTCTCCTATCTTTATTATGAACTAATTATAGCATAAAAATACAAAAAAATACATATAATATTATTTTTTTATTCATTGTACACAAATTTTACATATTTTTTCATTTTAAAAAAAGTTTTTTTATGATATTATAATCATAGGTGTTGACATGAAAAAAATATTAGTCCAAATTAAAGAAAATAATATATATTTTAAAGCGAAAAAAAATTTAAATACAGATCAAAAAAATATAATGAATACTAATATTATTTCTGATAATGAACTGGTATTTACAGATAAATATATTACTCAAAATTCTAAAATTGTAACAACATTTTTAAATCAGTTAGTTAATGAAGGAAAAATAAATACTGCTATAATATCCAATAATTCTTTAGAATTAGAATTATTAGATATTTTAAAATATATTCCCAATATCCAAAACTTAGTTTTAAAGGATTATATTCCCTTAACTTTTAGAATGTGTGAAAAAATTGCTCAAGCAAATCATATTAAATTTGTAAGTTGTTTTAATTTGCAAGATTTCATGTTGGAATATTTTGATAAATACAATATCATTGTAGAAGTTAGATGCGAGCTTTTATTTACCAGTAAATTTATGGAAATGAATATGTTAAATAAGTATTCATCATTATATTATAAAAAAATTATCAGTATTGATCTTCCCTTAAAAGAAAATGATGTAGATGATTTTGAAGCTTTTTGTACAATTAATAAATATTTAAAAGTAATTCATTTAAATAAATCTATTAAAAGTGACTTAGAACAAATATTAGAAACATTAAAATTATATCGAAAAAAAAATATTAAAATTGTTTTACATGATAATATCACTGATTTAGAATTAATTGAATATATTAAAAAAATAAATAATTCGGCTAAAAAAAGCAATAATATTCGCTTTGTTATTTCTTACAGCGATAAATATATTAAAGAAAATTTTTTAAGACAAACTAATATTAATATTTTAAAATTATGTCTGTTAATTATTATAATTATTATTTCCGGTTGCTTTGGTTATGTATTTTTTGATAATTATTTAACTTATGAAAAAGTAAATCATATTAAAGAAGATTTACAAAAAGTTATTGAAATAACCGATACTGAGCCAATTATTAAAAAATTAGAAACGGAAAGTAACAGTAAGGTAATTAATGAATATATTGCCAGTTTAATTACCGTTAATGATGATACCGTTGGTTGGTTAAAAATTAAAAATACCGAAATAGATTATCCAACAGTTCAGGGAAAAGATAATAAATATTATCTAACGCAAGATTTTAGAAAGAAAAAATCTTTAAGTGGCTGGGTTTTTATGGATGCCCGAAATAAAAAGGATATGTCAGATGATAATACCATAATATATGGCCACAATCGTTATGAAAGCGCAGTAATGTTTGGAACATTAAAAAACATTCGAAATAAAGATTGGCTCGAAAAAAAAGATAATCACATAATTAATTTTGATACATTATATGGTGATTTTAAATACCAAATATTTTCGTACTATACAATTCCCCCAGTTGAAGATTACCTAAGAATTATTTATGAAAATGATTTAGATCGTTTAGAGTTTTATAAAATGATTCAAGAAAGAAGTGAACATAATTTTGAGGTTACTTTATCAAACGAAGATAAAATAATAACTTTATCTACTTGTGAAAACGGTGGATTCAAAAGATTTGTTGTTCATGCCAAATTAATATCTTAGTACATCATAAATATAGCAACCGTATCAATAAATAAAAATCAAAATATTTATTATGAATTGTAAATGATTGGTTAATGAAGGAGAAAAAATGAAATTGATTTTAAATGGTGGCGGAAGCGATGAAAAACGAAGCTTATCAATTTATACTTTAAAAATAATATAGATATTAATAAACCTTTATTGTATATCCCTCTTGCTATGGATAGCAAAAGATATTCCGAATGCTTAGAGTGGATAAATGGCGAAATGAAGGACTTGAAATTTAAAAATATTGTTATGGGAAATAACGCTAATGAATTACTTGAAATGAATTTAAGTGAATATGCTGCTATTTTTATAGGTGGCGGTAATACTTTTAAATTATTAAGTGAACTAAAAGAATCTGGTTTTTTCAATATTCTAAAAAAATATGTTGAAAACGAAGGCTTTGTATTTGGTGGTAGTGCTGGTGCAATAATATTTGGTAAAGATATATTGTTATGTGAATATATGGACAAAAATGAAGTAGAGTTAAAAAATACGCAAGGATTTAACTTATTAAATGGTTATTCATTAACAGCTCATTATCCAAATAAAGATGAAATCAAAACTAATATTGCTACTGAATATTTGATAGAATATTCTAAAATAAAAGGCCCAGTAATTGCCTTACCAGAAGAAAATAGTTTAATTGTAGAAAATAAGAAATATAGCATTATTGGCACAATGCCATATTATATATTTAAAAACGGTAAAAAAATAAAATATGAGTTTGATGCAGATATTAATCTAGATTAATTAAGAATTATTTTAAATATAAGGACGACAGAAAATGCCGTCTTTTTTATTGATGCATAATAAAAACTACTTTTTTCAGTAGTCTCTAAAATAGTTATGTCTTTTTTATCATTCTGCTGTATGTTTTACCATTTTGGTTCCCATCCAAAAATATTGATTTTCGCCAACTTTTTTAAAAGTACTTTTATATAGTTTAATATCCCCACTATATTTGGTCATTAAAGATGCTGTATAATCTTCGGTAAGAGAAATTAAAGTTATTTTTTCGGCTATCTTACTATCATCATTTGTCGTTTGAAGTAAAGCATCTATTTCAATATTATATATATTTGAATCTTGATTAACTTGGGCATTTACAACAAAGATTGCTTTTTCATATATATACATATATTCATTATCTACTTTAATACCCTCAATAGTGCTTATTTTTCCGGAATATTTTGAGTCAATTATTTCATCTTCTACGCAAAAATAATTGTTCAAATCCACAATGCATTTGTTTTCATTGTTATTATATATTGTAAATTCTTCGAAATTTATTTTAGCACTTTCACCATATAATAATTTTGCAGTCGAATCCATTTGTTCTTGAGATACAATATAACATTTTTTATTTGTCCCATCAAGACAATTATTTTCTTTAAAAGTAATGAATGACGGAATATTATAATCAAAAATTATATCATTTTTATTTTTTAAATAATTTAAAATCACATTATTTACAACGGAATAATCAAGACTTGTAAATCTAGTTTCATCTAATCTATAAGCACTTGATGTATGAATCAAATAAGGTACTTTTTTTAATAACTCTTCAGCAATCGTTGCCGTTGATACTTCTTCAACCTTTTTATCATTAGAATTATTTTCAGGTCCTTTAGCTAAAAATACATTATATAATGTATAAATTCCTACAAAGCTCACTAAAAATGTTGCAATTATTGTTACAATTAATTTTAAAGTTTTATTTTCCATTAATATCACACCTATCCTAAGTTAATTTTAGCATATAATTAATTTTTTTTATAGATATTTTATTTAGTTTACATTTTTAATGTTTTGGTTTAAAGAAAAGAACAAAAACAAAAGCAAAGACAATAGCCGCAACAATAGCCGCAGATGATTTTGTTAATAAATTATTAAATATGCCTAAAATACCTTCTTCTTTATATCCATCAATTCCCGCACTGTATAATAAATGACCAAAATTAGCAATAATAACATTGGCTCCAGCTCCAAATTTATCTAGTAACTTAGGATAGATTCCTAAAAAAGATAAAATTGCTCCCATTACAGTAAATATAGTTGTAATATGACCCGCTGTAAATTTACTGTTATCTAAAATTATTTGACCAATTCCACAAGCAATACCGGCAAAAAGAAAGGCTAATAAATAACTCATGATAAAACCTCCAAACTAACTGCATGGGCAATTCCCGGAATTGTATTATGTTGATTTACTAAATTAATCGAATGAAGGGCTCCAGTTCCAATAATTAATATTTTTTTATAATTACTGTTTTTTAAAATTTTAGTAAATAAAATTAACGGTAAACAAACTGGTCCGCTCCCACCGGCATAAGTATCTTGACTTTTTAAAAACAATTCACAACCAGCATCCATATATTTTTTAATTCTTAAATTAAATCCTTTTTTACAATATTCCTTAAAAATATTTGCCCCAACACAACCTAAATCTCCAGTCAAAATAATATCATAATATTCAATATTGCGTTTCATATCATCCAGATGTTTTTTTAAGGTATTTGCTGCCGCCGGAGCCATAACTGCTCCTGTATTATTAACATCTTTTATCCCTAAATCAACCGTTCGTCCAATGGTCGCACTTTCTATTTTTATTTTACTTTTTTCATTAGTTATTACAGCCCCTACTCCTCCAGTCGCAGTAAATGTAGCCGTATGAGGTCTTGGATTACCGTATTCAATTGGATAACGATACTGCCTTTCTGCAGTTAAATTATGTGAACTAGTAATATTCATAATATTTTTAAAATTGTTATTTTCTAAAAATTGCCCACCTATAATTAAACCTTCAGAAAAAGTGGCACAAGCAGAATATATTCCTAAGTAAGGAATATCATAATGTCTTAAAGCATAACTGGTAATAGATATTTGATTAATTAAATCTCCCCCAATTATAAAATCTAAATCAGTTAATTTTAATTTGCTTTTTAATAATAAATTATCAATAACGCTTCGTTGAATTTTTATTTCAGCTTGTTCAAAAGTTTTTTCGCCAAAGTAATAATCCGAAAAAAATTCATCAAAATTTTTTAGCCGACTATCTTTTTCTAAAGGGCCAACCAATGTATAATGCTCTTTTAAATAAACATTTTCAAATTTAAAACTAGCCACCGATAATCACCCTTAAAATAACTAAAAAAAACGCAGCAATTATTCCATATAAAATTACCGACCCCGCTAATTTAAAAAAATTAGAACCAAGTCCGGTAATCAAACCATCCTTTTTATAATCTAACGCACTAGATGCAACAGAATGAGCAAATCCCGTGGTTGGAATTATTAAACCACATTTACATTTCGTTACCCAATCATCAAAAAAACCTATAGCTGTAAAAAATGATCCTGTAAAAATTAAAATCAATGCTAATATAACTGAAGAAGTAGCTTCTGATAAAGCATAGGTATGTGTCAAAATATTAATTATTAATTCGCCTAAAAAACCAATTAATCCACCCACTAAAAATGCTATTATAAAATTTTTTAGCCGATTTTCTTTTGGGGCATATGCTTTTACTAATTTTTTATAAGACTCTTTGTCCATATAATCACCATTCTTATTATGGAATTTAAATAAAGAGATATACTTAGGAAACCATATATTCCCTCATTTTACTAATTCCCTTCTTTTCTAAGCGGGAAACCATTACCTGAGTCATTTTTAACTTTCGCGCAATATTTTCTTGAGTTTCATCTTTTAAATAACGTTCTTTAATAATTGCCTTTTCAATATCATTTAACTTATTTAAACCACTATATAATAACATTTTATCATCAAGCGAAACTTTCTCCGGAATAGAAATTATTTCTTCTAAATTTCGATTAAATTCTGAATCAGCATCATAGGATAAAATTTCCTGACTAGCCATACAAGCAAAATCAATCATTTCTAATGGCATATTGATTATTTTAGCTAATTCAATATTATTGGGAATATATCCAAGTATTTGGGCTTCTTCATATCTGGTTTTTTCAATATATTTATACAATCTTAATGTTTCTTTATTTATTTTCACCATTTTCTTACTAACTAATAAATACATTTCCCCATAAATATAATCTTTAGCATAAGTACTAAATTTAGCTAAAGAAGAAGGTTTGTATTTTTTATAAGCTTTCAAAAGACCAACAATTCCAGCCTGAATTAAATCTTCTTTATCACAATTGTAAAAAGATGCAGCAATTTTATAAACAAAACGAATATTATCTTTAATTATTTTTTCTCTAGTCATTTAAACCTCTATCAATCTTAATGCACTTGATTCATTTTTTAATATTTTTATTTTTAAACGTTTAGTACTATTATTTAATGTGTAAGGAACATCACACAAATAAATTTTACCTTTGTTCGTTTTCATAGCCCATTTTGTGTGTAATAAAGCATTAATACCCGTTTCATCAATTTTTTCTAAATTATATAAATTACACACCAAATATTTGATTTTATGTTTTAATAAAATCGGAATCAAATAATTATTTAACTTATATGTATTTTTTCTTTCTAGTTTTCCTTTTAGTCTTACAAATAGAACCCCACTATTATATTCAAGATCCATTTTAAGCAATTTTTTTCACCTTCCCCTTTAATATAGATTAATTTATTAAAGTTTCAAACAACATCGACAAAAAATCACAAAAAAACTATCCGACAAGGATAGACTTTATTTTTTGTTCTGCATATTTCACGCTGTTTTTATCAGGCACCATAACATACAATTTTTGATTTTTATAAGAATAAGTATATTCACTACCATCTTTTCCATTCAAACTAATATTATCAAAATTCCATTTTTTATTTTCATTAATCTGTTTTTTAATTGCTTTAATTAATAATTCATGTTCAATATTAGTAATAAACTTATCATTTAAAGATTTTAAAAAGCTATTATAATTAACAATTATTGAAGGACTTATCAATTTATTTAAAATCCCCATTAAAACTATTTGCTGATTTTCAATTCTTACTCGATCTCCGCCCGCAAATGCTTTTCTTTCCCGCGAAAAAGACAATGCTTCTTTCCCATTTATTTTTTGAAGGCCCTTTTTAAAATGATATCCGTCTTTTGTTGTAAAATCATATTTAGAATAAATATTTATCCCCTTTAAGGCATCTACAATAGTTGTTAATGAAGAAAAATTAACTTTTACAAAATAATTTATATCGATATTTAATAAATTTTCTAAAGTTTTAATCGATGTATCAATACCGTATATGCCACTGTGAGTTAATTTATCATAAGAATTATATTTAGGTAATAAAACATAATAATCTCTTGGAATAGAAGTTAACAATACTTTATTAGTTTTCGGATTAACACTCACAATCATATTCACATCACTTCTTGATGAACTATTAACACTACCATAAGTATCAATGCCTGTTATATATAAATTATAAGACTCTTTATTAATATCAACACTTTTATTTTCAACATTCAACTTCTTTTTTATTTGAAAAGAATATATTTTCTTTAATGAATTAAAAAAATATTCATTTTCTTCTTTAATAATTTCCGCATGAGCATCATTAATTAATATTCCATTTTCAAAATTATTTAAATTAATTTCATCAATATCACTTTTAATAAAATTAACTGTTATTTTACTTTCTATTTTTTCAAAAGCTAAATCCATTTCTTCCGATTTTTCTTGCAGATATAAAATGCTTTTATTATTTAAATCTTTAATCTTGGTATATTCACTACTTTTTAAAACATAAACTCCATAATACTCAATACTATATTTTTGGAAACCAATTTTTTGTAAAAATGAAAGAGTATTAACTTGATAATTAATAGCAAATATCATTAATATCATTAAAAATAATGATAAAAATATACCAATTAAGTTTTTAGTTTTATGCGGTTTTATTAAACATAATATACCCGTCAAATTTAATACGACTATTCCTAAAAATAATACAACAAAATATTTTAAAGGTAATAAATCCATAAAGTAAATTAAACCAATAAAAATTAAACTAATTACAACTAAGCCTATTGCTAAAAATTTCAAAAAATTTATTTTTTTCTTTTTCTTTTTCATAAAAATCACATTTATTATTATAGCATAAATTGACAACTTATTGTAAAAATAATTAATTTATGACTATTTGTTTTAATTATAAGGTTATAATTAAAAGAGAAAGGTTGGTTAAATTGAAATTAAAAGATAAAATTGTGATTATTACTGGTGGGACAAGCGGAATTGGTTTAGCTTGTGCGAAAGAATTTATTAATGAAGGATCACATGTAATAATTTCTTCTCATGGTGATGGCAATGATATTGCCGCCTCACTTGGCGAACATTGTAAATTTATTCGTTGCGATGTTGCCAAAGAAGAAGACGTAAAAAACTTAATTATCCAAACAATTGAATTGTTTGGAAGATTAGATATTATGGTAGCTAATGCCGGAATTGGCGAAAGTTCTTTATTAGCTGATGAAGATTTTGATGAATGGAATAAAATTGTTTCCGTTAATTTATCTGGAGTATTTTTGTGCAACAAATATGCTATTAAAGAAATGCTAAAAAATAAAAAAGGTTCTATTATTAATATGTCTTCCATCTTAGGAATTATTGCTAATCCATTAGCGCCAGCATATAGTGCCTGTAAAAGCGGGGTTATTAATTTAACAAAAGCCGCAGCTTTAGCCTATTCCAAAGAGGGAATTAGAGTTAATGCCATATCTCCTGCTTATATAAAAACCCCTTTAATTGAATCAATTCCTGAAGAAACATTAATTCCACTTCACCCTATTGGAAGATTAGGAGAAGATTTTGAGGTTGCTAAAGCTGTTACTTTCCTCGCTAGTGATGATGCTTCATTTATAACAGGAATAAATTTACCAGTTGATGGTGGTTATACAGCCCAATAAAAAAATTGTGAGTACACAATTTTTTTTTGAAAATTTTAAACTTTTAAAATTATTTTACCACCTGTTGATATATCCAAGTTTCTTTTTATATAATCCCAAATATTGGCTTTTTTAATATCAGATATTACAGTTATTCCCACGGTATCAACTATTATACCATTGTTGTCTATAACGTTTACTTTACCAATAATTTTACCTTTTTTAATAGGAGCTTTTACTTTATCCATAATTATCTTAAAATTATAACTCTTATCATCATCACCAATGTTTTGCAATTCTGTTGCGGGTTTTTCTAAATAAACATTATTATATTCGTTTTTACTATTTGTTATTTTTATTTTACCAATACTTTTAGAATTATCATGAATCATTGTTAATTTATAAGAATTAAAACCATAATTTAATAATTTTGCAGTTTCGGCGTTTCTAATTTCTGATGAAGATGATTTCATTATTACACTTATTAAACGCAAATTATTTTTTAATGCAGTTGCCGTCAAACAATAACCTGAAGTATCTGTAAAACCAGTTTTCAATCCATCAACCCCAGGATAAAACCTTACTAATTTAATTGTATGTGAATAAAGCATTAATGTTTTATCTAAGTATCACATAAACTTTTATAGATTAAGGATGTGATAAAGTGATTAAAGCAGAAACAATTAAAACTGGAATATATATGCGTGTATCAACAGAAGAACAAGCCAAGGAAGGATTTTCAATCAATGCTCAAAAGGAAAAATTAACTAATTATTCTGAGATAAGTGATTGGGCGATAAGTGATTATTATATTGAGAATGGAGTATCTGCAAAGAACATCAAAGATCGACCTGAGATTAATCGCTTAATTGAAGATATTAAAACAGGAAAGATTAATAATGTTCTCATTTACAAACTGGACAGATTAACTCGTTCCGTAAAAGACCTTATTTCCTTAATAGAACTTTTTGAAGAATATGATTGTACAGTTAGCTCTTTAACCGAAAAATTAGAAACTGGAAATGCAGTTGGTAGAATGTTTGTAAAAATAATTGGAATCTTTGCCGAGTTTGAAAGAGAAAACCTTGCTGAGCGAGTATCCTTTGGATACGAACAAAAAACAAGAGAAGGAAATTATACTAATACTCAAGGAGTTAATGGTTATGACTATATTATTGGCAAAGGAGATTTAGTTGTAAATGAAGAGGAAAAACAAATTGTTAATCGAATCTATGAAATGTATCTAAATGGTACTTCGATGTTAAAAATAGCTAAAACATTTAATGATGAAAAAGTACCTAGTAAACGTGGTGGTTTCTGGGGTCAAAGCACTATTAAATCTATTTTAACCAATCCTTTATATGTTGGCAAAATTAGATATGGAGTTACTAAAAAACTAGAGAGTCGTGCCTTTGAAGTTGAAGGAGTTCAAGAAACGATTATTGATGAAGATACTTTTATTAGAGTTCAAGAACTTATTTCTAAAAGAAAAAAATATAATTCTAAAAAGTATCCTAGCGAAAATGCTTATTTCTCTACTGCATTAAGATGTGCGAAATGTGGAGCAAGATTTTATCCTAAGCAACAAAAACAAAAAGGTAAATATTATATAACTTATTACTGCAATAATAGACAATCATCAAAATGTAATTGTAGTGGCATATCTCATACTAAAATATTAAATGAATTTGAAGAATATATTAGTAATTATAAATTAGATGGCACTATTGAAATAAAATCTACTATTGATAATACTGAACAAATAAATAAATTACTTCTAAAATTAGAAACTTTAGAAAGAAAAAGAAAAAGAATCCAACAATTATTTATAGATGAACAATTATCAAATTCTGATTTTCAAGAAATAACCAATCAAATTAAAAATAATAAAATCGCTATTAATAATAATTTTGAATCCCTAAAGGATAAAAAAGAAGAAATTAATCTAGACAGTATTAAAGATATAATTATTGATTTAAGAAAAAACTGGGATAACTTAGATACCAGTTTAAGAAATTCATTTGTTAATCAATTTATTAAATTTATCACTTTAGATATTAACGATGGTCAAGCCAATATAAAAGAAATCCAATTCATCTAGGATTTCTTTTATATTCTAATTACTTTCTTCACCCTTTAAATACTTATCTAATACTTCATCAAAATATGAAATATATTCTTGGTCTTGTTTTATTTTAAATTTATCATATTCTTCATCTGCTTTTGCTATTGCAAGTTCGTGAGAAATTGAACCAGCAGTGTCCAATATTTTTTGGTCAGATAAAGTTAAAAATTTATTTGTTAATTCTAGCCAATCATTCATACTCATAATTTCGTTATTTAAAGCATTTAATTCTGCTCTATCAATGAACATATTTACTAATAATGTTAGTTTCTTCATTTCTGATCCATTAAGATAATTTTTAGCAATATGAGTATCACTTCTCATTATCTTTTTATCTGGTGAACCTTTCCAAGTAGTTAAGCCCATAAATGGTTTTTCACTATCAGCACGGTTATGAATAATTTCAGCAGCTGTATTTCCAGTTACAGCAAAATGAAGTTTATTTTGAACTATTTTATAAAATAATTTTGTTTCTTCACTATTTTTATCATAGTCAGCACTACAAGTTTCAAATATATCAGTAATCTTCTGATAAGCTCTTCTTTCACTTGTACGAATTTCTCTAATTCTTTCAAGTAATTCATCAAAGTAATCTTTACCAAATTTCTTACCATTTTTTAGTAATTCATCATTTAATACAAAGCCTTTTGTAATATATTCTTTTAATGTATTAGTAGCCCATATTCTAAACTTAGTTGCCTCTTTAGAATTTACTCTATAACCAACTGCAATTATAGCATCTAGACTATAATATTCTGTCTGATAGTTTTTACCATCTCTGGCAGTATGTTCCAAAATGGAACATACTGCCTCTTTTACAAGTTCTCCACTTTCAAAAATGTTTTTCAAATGTTTAGTAATTGCAGGTCTTTGTACTGCAAACAATTCAGCAATTGTTGCTTGAGTAAGCCAAAATGTTTCATCATTATAAATTACACTTATCATAATATTTTTAACATCATCTTGATAAAATACTATATCATTTTCTTTTACCTTTTGTATTTCTTTCAATTTAATCCACCTCCTAAGACTGTTTTATAATCTTTTAAATCAAATTTAGTGCTTATCATATACCAAATGATGTATGTAGATATAATCATCTTGTTATACATATTAGCAAATTGTCCTACATCAAGCAAATTACTAAAAAACTGTTTTAAATGTTCTTTTTGCTCAGATTTTGATAATTCACTATAACAAAATTGACTTTCTGTCTCAAACAATTCTATAAATTTGTCTTTTGGTCTTTCTACTCCTATATATGAAAATTTATCTTGTAATAAATGTTTAAATATTAATGAAGGTGCAATTGGCCTAAAATTAAATCCTCCACTAATGAAAAGTTGATATATTCTAGTACTACTGAAATCACATTCTGATTCATTAGATAATTTTTCATCAAAATTTTCATCAGCAAACTTACCATAATGTTCTTTTAATTTAAGTGGTATCTCATCACAATCTATTTCTAGATTGATACTAGACTGAACCAATTTTTTAAACCATTCAGAAGGCTTTACACCATCTAACGATTTAATATAAAGGGTCATATCCCAATATAATTTTCTTAAACTTTTATCCTTAATTTCAGTAATAACTGTATAAGTCATCTCCATGTTTATAGCACCTCCTTACTAAATATAATTATATCAATTTTTAAGGTATTTAGAAACTCTTTTAGAATATATTTAAGTAAAGATGAAGGAGAATATCTCTATGAAGAAAAAGATTGAAATAAACCTTAAAACACAAGAATTAATAATAAAGTTTTTCCTAAATTATTCTATTCCTAATATATTAAAAAAATAAGAATTATAAATCTAACAAACCTATTTTCAGCACATTTGTTTCTAATTTAATTTCAGATATAAATTATTCAAATATGTTAGCAAAATTTGAAAAAGCAATTTTAATTAATTCTTTAATTGCATTTCGGCAATTTGTGAGCCACTTTTAGTTTACTAAATACATTATTTATAGTCTCGCTTTCCCGTCTTCATTAATGCTTTTTTAACAAACCACCTTATTAGTATTAACCAACCAAGTTTTTGATCCATCATTTTTAGTTAAATATTCTTCATATATACTTGTATAACTTAAAATTTTTTCATGTTTTAATAATTCCCGAGCTAATATCGACATATCCCGAGCAGTTGAATAATGATTTTCAGCATCTAATCCATGAGGATTAACAAAATTTGTATCTTTACAACCAATTTCTCGACATTTCTTATTCATTAAATCAACAAATTTAGAAATTGAACCAGCTATTTTTTCAGCTAAAGCAATTGAAGCATCATTTCCACTAGCAATCGCTATCCCTTTTAGTAATTCCCCAACTTTATATACTTCTCCGGCTTTTAAAAATATTTGGCTACCTCCCATCTTGGCAGCTTCCGCACTAATAGTCACTTTATCATTTATGCTTAGTTTTCCATTATCAACAGCTTCCATAATTAAAAGCATTGTTGAAATTTTAGTCATTGATGCTGGCGATAACCTTTCATCAGCATTTTTTTCATATAACACTTTACCACTTAGGGAATCAATTAAAATTGCACTTTTTGAGTCAGGCGTTAAATCTTCTGATGCCTGCACAGAAAAAAGACAAACAAAAAAAGTCAATATAATTAATAAAAGTTTTTTCATAACACACCTCTAATAATTTTTATGACTTTTATTTTTTTTTAGTACTTCCTTCTAAATAATTAACTTTTCTAAAGTTTTTTTAATTTCATTAATATCATCATTGTTTAATAATTCAATAATTTTTTCCTTTTTTCTTAAACCTTTCAAAATATTTTCATAATATTCTAATTTTTCAGTTGTCTGATTAATTGATTTACTAACAAAACTTCTAGATACTTTAATTAAATCAGCTATTTCCTGCAAAGAAAGATTTTCTTCATAATAAAGTTTGTATATTTCTTTTTGATTATCCGTAAATAAGTCACCATAAATATCAAATAATTGATTAAAATAAATTAATTTATCCATCTTACACCATATCCTTAAATAAACCATAAATATAATTTTCAATATCAAAAGTTTTTAAATCAGACATTTTTTCTCCTAAACCTATGAATTTAACAGGAATATTAACCTTTTCTTTAATCGCTAACACAATACCACCTTTAGCTGTTCCATCCAGTTTAGTTAAAACAATACCAGTTATGTCTGTAATTTCTTTAAAACTTTCAGCTTGTAAAATCCCATTTTGACCAGTTGATGCATCTATTATTAAAAGTGTTTCATGAGGAGCATCAGGTATTTCCCGATTAATTATTTTATTAATTTTTTCTAGTTCTTTCATCAAATTAACTTTATTTTGCAAACGTCCGGCAGTATCTATTAAAATAATATCCGCTTTTACTTGTTCCCCATACTTTAACCCATCAAATACAACACTGGCGGGATCAGTTTCTGCTTTACCATAAAATTCGCTTTTGGTTCGATCAGCCCACACTTTTAATTGTTCGGTAGCGCCGGCTCTAAAAGTATCACCAGCTATTAATAAAACCTTTTTCCCTTCTTTTTGATATTTATCCGCTAGTTTAGCAATAGTAGTAGTTTTACCTACCCCATTAACGCCTACGACTAAAATAACTGTCGCCCCATTTTTTTGAATATTAATTTTATCCGTTAATATTTCATCATTAACATATATGATAAATAATTCATCAACAATGATCTCTTTTAAATAATCCGTATCAATAATATTTTCTTTTCTTACCCTAGTTCTCAAACGATCAATAAAATCTATAACAGTATTAACCCCAATATCAGCCATTATTAGAATATTTTCTAACTCTTCAAAGTATTCTTCATTAACCTTTTTATATTTTTTACTTAATAAAATAAGTTTAGATGTAAATTCTTCACGAGTTTTTTTCAAACCTGATGCATAAGCTTCCGCTACATTCTCCCCATCCATTTCATTTTTATTAATTAAATTTTTTAATTTATTAAAAAATCCCATCTGAAATCACCATAAATATCATAACAAATTTTTTTAACATAGACAAATTAAATATTTTATAGTATAATACTTTAAACAAAAACTTTATATTTTTTAGAAAGAAGGAATTTATGAAAAATAATATTGCTACGTCTATTGTAGCTTTAGGTGGTCTTGGTGAAGTAGGTAAGAATATGTATGTTATTACCCACCAAGACGAAATT
>CAYOJY010000007.1:23104-26451 GCA_964404455.1 uncultured Muribaculaceae bacterium
CTTTATTTATAACTCATGGACATGAAGATCATATTGGGGGTATTCCATTTTTATTAAATGCGGTAAATATTCCCAAAATATATGCTCCAAAGATTGCTATTGATTTAATAAATAAAAAAATTGAAGAACGATTAATTAATTATAAGAATTTTGAAATTATTAATAAAGATTTAGTTGTTGATTTTAAATATTTTAACTTAGAATTTGTCACAACTACTCATTCTATTCCTGATTCTTTTGCTGTGATTATTCGAACCCCAAATGGAATTATTTTTGAAACAGGAGATTTTAAATTTGATTTAACACCTATTGGTCCGATAGCTGACATTCATAAAATGGCAAGAATTAGTGAAGAAGGAGTTACTCTTTTATTAAGCGATTCGACTAATGCCTTAGCACCAGGTTCATCAAAAAGTGAAAGTACAGTGGATGGTACTTTAAATGATATTATTGTAAAACACTTAGGACGGGTAATAATTGCCACATTTGCTTCTAATATTTTTAGAATTAAACATATTGTAGAAACTTGTAAAAAACATAATCGAAAAATCATTTTATTTGGTCGAAGTATGGAATCAAGTATTGAAATTGCTCTTCAAAACAATTTAATTAAAGATAAAGGGATGTTTATTAGCCCTAATGAAGCGAAATCTTTAAAGAAAACGGAAATTTGTATTTTATGTACAGGATCTCAAGGAGAACCCTTGGCAGCTTTATCAAGAATTGCAAACGGTTCACATAAACAAATTAACTTAATGACCGATGATTTAGTTGTATTTTCATCAAGTCCTATTCCCGGAAATGCTGATAGTATTAACAAAATTATTAATAAATTATATTTAAAAGGAGTTAAAGTTTACACTAATTCGGAATTTTCAGATATTCATACATCAGGACATGCTAAAGAAGAGGAATTAAAATGGATGTTGCGAATTATTAACCCAAAATATTTTATGCCAATGCATGGTGAATATAGAATGTTAAAAGCCCATGCCGATATTGCCGAAGAATGCGGAATTTCCAAAGAGAATATCTTTATTTGCGGAAATGGTGAAGTTATTGAATTAAGAGACGAGAATGTCTATCGTAATGGCAGAATTCAAGCGGGAGATGTTTATGTAGACGGTTCTAGAATAGGAGATATTGGTAGTGTAGTTATTAAAGATCGTAAATTAATGAGTCAAGATGGAATATTAATTACCATAATAAATATTAATCCCTTTACTAAAAAATTATTATTAAAACCTAATGTTACTGCTCGTGGTTTTGTATTAGTTAATGAAAATCAAGAATTAATGCGTAAAATAGAAGATAAAGTAAATGATATTGTCAACGAATTTTTAGAAAAAACATCATACAGTTATACTGATTTAAAAAATCAAATTATTCTTGAATTATTACCGTTCATAAATAAATTAACAGGAAGACACCCAATTATTTTACCCGTAATAATGGAAGTTAGAAAATAAAAAAATTATCATTTTGATAATTTTTTTTATTTAATTCCGGCAAATTTTTTACAAATTTTAAAAATAGCTGAAATAAATTCAAATGTTATGCGAAGTAAAATGTTTCCTAAAATTAAAGTGAATAAAAACAAGAAAAAGTCATAAGGCAAAAACATAAATGAAATTAATGATATGTAAATGGCGCTCATAATATAAATTATTTTTAATAATATATCACTGTAAAATTTTTTAAAATTTAAAAATTCATATATTTGTTTTCCAAAACCTTTTAAATTTTTTTCATTTTCTTTTGTCAAAAACAAATAATAAATTAAAATTCCTCCGACAATTGCTAAAATGAGGGATAAAGACATCCAAATTATTAGTGATGAACTAATACTTAATTTATCAAATATCATAGTTGAATCAATTTTCATTTAAAATCTCCTATCTTTTATTTTTTTAATAAATTAACAGCTAATTTACTGATTAATTTACTTGAATCTATTTTTTTGTTTTTCAACAAATTATTTTTAATACTATTTAAATGATTTTCGCGCGATAAATAGCGATAAATACTCTTAATAAATCCAATTTTTGTTCGAGAAAAATAACCAAAACCCATTTTTTTAATATAACGGGTATTATATTTTTCTTGACCACCAAAACCAGGAATTAATAACAATGGTGTATTAAATTCAATACATTCGGTCAAAGTTGCTCCACCCGGTTTAGTTATTACAAAGTCAGCAATGCTTAATAAATTATAAACATCATTAGTAAAACCTAAGACTTTTATATTCTTATTATTAATTTTTTTAACATAATTATTCGCTTTATTTTTTAATTTTTCATTTTTACCGCTAATAAAGATAACATTAGCATTAAATTTTTCTTTAACTAGTACTCTAAAATATTCATAATATGTCAAAGAACCAGCGCTACTTCCCCCAAAAAACAAAATGGTTTTTTTATTAAAATCTAATTCATATTTTTTAAAAATATTTTCGCGAGTATCTAAATTAGCTATTTTATTTTTTTCAAGCGGAATTCCATAAGCAAAAATTTTTTTTGCGGGAACACCATAATCCAGCAATTCTTCTTTAACCAAATCATTTGGAACAATAAAGGCATCTTTTCTTTTATGAAAAGCCAACCATTCACTATGTGATTTATAATCAGTTAAAATAGTCATTATTTTGGCATTAATAATCTTTTTTTGATTATAACAAACACCTAGCGTTGCGCCGTAATAATGAGTTGCAATTAATAAATCAGGTTGAAAATCTTTAAAACTATTTCTTATTTTTTTATTATCAAAAAATAATCTAGAAATTCTTTTTTGCTGAAAGGCCGCAAATTTATGATCAATCATTTCATAACTAGCATTAAATAATAATTCCGAGCGATGCTTAATTACAAAATCAAAAGCTTTAAAACTTAAAATTCCTAAATAATTGGCATAATCAGTTAAATCCAATAACTTAACATTTACATCTGGAATATTTTTCATTTGTTCATAGATATTATTCGCCACAGATTTATGTCCTGAACCATAAGTAGCATATATAATTAATATTTTTTTCATACATTTGTCTCCATTTAATTTATACCATAAAAAAGACTCTTAATCAATTATATTTATATATTAATTTTTTAACGCATATAAATTATTTGAATTATTAATTTTATTTAAATATTCAAAACGTTCATTAACAATCAAAACAGATAAAACAATAAATAAACAAAATAATATTAATCCTCCGTAATCTTTAACTGATTTTTCCATACCCATAACCTTCTTTCAATTTAATAATAACACAAACAAACGTATGCGTAAATAAAAACTAACATTTGTTTGACTTTTAGTGTAAATTAGTGTAAAATTAATTTAGGTGA
>CAYOJY010000008.1:0-25105 GCA_964404455.1 uncultured Muribaculaceae bacterium
ATAAATTTTGATTAATTCAAAAAATATATTAGGAAGTAATATTCCCAAAAAAGGTAGGTACCTACTTTTTTTGTTTTAATTGTTATGATATAATTTAAATGAGATGAGTATATGAAAAAAATTCATAAATTTTTAATTTATTTAGGAATACTAACATATTTAGAGATTGTATTTAAAATTTTAGTTTTCAAAAATTTTTTTAGTGAAAGTTATATTTACATTTTTCCTTATTTAATTTTTACTAGTTTACTATATTTTTTCTTAACCAGTTTGTTTAAAGAAAAAACAAATAAAATAATATTTTACATAATAATATTTTTTAATGCTTTTTGGTATGCAATGCAGTTTTGTATTCACAAGCTTTTTGATTTATTTTTTTCATTTAATCTAATGGGCGCGGCAGATCAAATTTTAGAATTTAAAAAAGCCGCCATTATTTTAATACTGGAAAATATATTTTTAATTATATTATTTTTTATTCCTAGTATTTTTATTCTAATTTTCAAAAAAAGGTGGGAATTTAAAAAGTTTGAAACAAAAAAAACAATTTTTTTGTTTATACTTGTTTTAATGAGTTATGCTATATTTTCAAGTAGCTTATTAATTAATAAAGAAAAAGAATATTCTGCTTTAAAAATATATTACCAATACAACGATAATTTTTTAGCTATAGAAAAATTGGGAGTTAAAAACAGCTTTCATTTAGATATTTTTAAAAAAATATTTAAATTTCAAGAAAAAATAATTATTTCTAATGAAGATAACAAACCAAATGTAAATGAAGAAAATCCAGATGATACATTAAAGTATAATAATTTAGCAATTGATTTTGATTTGATAAATTCAGACGATTCTACTATAAAAGATATGAATAATTATTTTAAAAATGTATCTGGTACTTTTCAAAATAAATATACAAACTCTTTTAACGGAAAAAATCTAATTTTAATTATGGCTGAAAGTTTTAATGAAATTGCGGTTGATCAAAAAAGGACACCAACTTTATATAAATTGGTTAATAACGGTTTTGTTTTTAAAAATTTTTATTCACCAACAATAAGTAGTACAATTGGCGGAGAATTTCAAGAGTTAACTGGACTTTATCCGGCAGCGGGTTTTTTAACACCATTTAAAGAAGGAAAAAACTATTTTCCATTTGGTATTGGTACTATGTTTAAAAATGAAGGTTATGATACCTTTGCGTATCATAATAATTCTTATACTTTTCAAAATCGTCACAAATATTTACCAAGTTTTGGTTTTGATAATTTTAAAGCTTGCAATAATGGCTTAGAAAAACTAATGAATTGTACCTGGATAGCAAGTGATATTGAAATGATTGATGCAACAACCAATGAATATTTGAATAATTCAAAACCTTTTATGACTTTTTACGCAACAGTGAGTGGGCATGGAGATTATTCTTTAAATGGAATGATATCTAAAAAATATAAAAATTTATTTAATGAAGAAAATTATAGTGATAAAGTAAAAGCTTATTTAGCAACGCAAGTAGAGCTGGATTTGGCATTAGAATTATTAATTAAAAAATTAACCGAAGCAAACCAGTTAGATAATACGGTTATTGCCTTAGCGGGAGACCATTATCCCTATTATTTATCCTTAGACGAAGTAAATGAAGTATCTAATTATAAAAAAGATTCTATTATTGAAATAAATCGAAGTAATTTAATTATTTGGAATAACAAAATGGAAAAAGTTGTTGTGGATAAAGTAGGAAGTCAAATAGATATATTGCCAACATTATATAATTTATTTGGTTTTGCCTATGATTCTAGATTAATAATAGGTAAAGATATCTTAAGTACTGAACCGGGACTAGCAATATTTGGAAATCGTTCCTGGGTATCTGATTATGGAGCCTTTTATTCATTAGGGGCTAAATTTATTCCTCAAAAAGATATTGATATTCCTGAGGATTATGTTTTAAAAACTAATCGTTTAGCTTCGAATCGAATTACAATGAGTGGTTTAATAATTACTAAAAATTATTATAAAAGTGTTTTTGGAGGATAATATGTGTGGTTATGTAGGATTTTTTAATAAAAAAGAAAATAAACAAGAAATAATAAAAAAGATGACAGATAAAATAATTCATCGTGGTCCTGATGAAGAAGGATATTATATTGATGATTTTATAGCTCTAGGTCATAGACGTTTATCCATCATCGATTTAAAAAAAGGATCTCAACCAATGTTTAATGAAGATGATTCATTAATAATTGTTTATAATGGGGAAATATATAATTTTCAAGAATTAAGAGATGAATTAAAAATAAAAAAACATATTTTTAAAACTAATTGTGATACGGAAGTTATTTTACATGGATATGAAGAATGGGGGACGAGTTTACCGGAAAAATTAAGGGGAATGTTTTCTTTTGCTATTTATGATAAAAATAATCAAGAAATATTCTTAGCAAGAGATCCTTTTGGGATTAAGCCTCTTTATTATACTTTTATGAATGAAACATTTATGTTTGCTTCAGAAATAAAAGCATTTCTTGATCATGAAGATTTTCAAAAAGTATTGAATGAAGAAATTTTAAAAGTTTATTTAGAGTTTAGTTTTGTTCCAACAATTGAAACATTTTTTAAAGGAGTTTATCGACTTGATGCGGGATCCAGTTTACTTTTCAAAGAAAATCAAATTAATATTCAAAAATATTATAAATTAAATTTTGATGAAAGTATGAGTGATTATGAAAAGGCAGTTAAAGAAATTGAAGAAATAATGACCGAATCTATTAATAAACATATGATTAGTGATGTTGAAGTTGGTTCATTTTTATCCAGTGGGATAGATTCTTCATATATTGTAAGTCTGGCTAAAACCAATCAAACTTATACTGTTGGTTATAATATTGATAAATATAATGAAGTTAATTTAGCTAAAAATTTAACAGATTTATTAAATTTAAATAACAAATCTAAAATTATTACTAAAGAAGAATATATGGGAATTATTTCTACTGTAATGTATCATTTAGATGAACCATTATCCGATCCAGCAGCAGTTTCTTTATATTTTGTGGCTAAAATGGCTAGCGAAGATTTAAAGGTTATATTATCTGGTGAAGGGGCGGATGAATTTTTTGGGGGATATAATTATTATCGGGAAGAAGTGGATTTTAAATTTTATAATAAAATACCGTTTTTTATAAGAAATATTATCAGTCGAATTGCCAGATTATTTCCCGAAAAAAGGGGACTTAATTTTTTAGTACGTCGAGGTGAAAAACTAGAAAATTCTTATATTGGCGTAAATCGAAATTTTTCTAAAAAAATGGCTAATCAGGTTTTAAATAAAAAATATAAATTAGAAAGTAAAGAGGTAACCAAACCTATTTATCAAGAATTTAAAAAAGAGTCTAATATTGTAAAAATGCAAGCAATCGATATTCATTTTTGGTTAATGAAAGACATTTTATTAAAAGCTGATAGAATGACTATGGCTGCATCAATTGAAGGAAGAACACCTTTTATTGATAAAGAAGTTTTTGCGATTGCCTCAAAATTACCTATTAATTTTAAAGTAACTAAAGCCAATACTAAAATAGCTTTAAGAGATGCTGCTAAAAAAGTTATTCCTAACGAATCATATAAAAAGAAAAAATTAGGTTTTCCAGTTCCCATTAGAGAATGGATGCGGGAAGATGATGTTTATGAAATGATTAAAGAAACTTTTTCAACAGAGGTTTCAAAGAAATATTTTAATAACAAAAAAATTATCAAACTATTAGATGATCATAAAAATGCTAAAGAAGATAATTATCGAAAAGTATGGACAATATATTGTTTCTTAAAATGGTATGAAGTATTTTTTAAAACATAAAAAAAATTAAACAGGTTCATCCGGAATAATTTTTTTAACGCTAATAGTATAACCAATGGGTTCCAAGATTTTAATTATAGTACTAATTTGTGGAGAAACTCCACCAGATTCAATTCTTGCTATTGTTTCTCTAATAATATTACATTTTTTAGCTAAGGTCTCCTGGGTATAATTATTAGACTTTCTTATTTGTTTTAGTTCTTGTCTAAATTCACTTTCTAAAAGCTTAATTGAATCATTATTATTTACTTCTGGTTTCATCCCCTAAACCCTCCAGCAATATTGTAGCACGTTTGGTACTTTATAACAATGATAATTAATGATATAATTAAAATGATAGAAGGTGAAAAGATGGAATACATCATAATTAGTTTGCTGGGAATTATTATAATTATCCTTGGCATTTTATTATTTAAAAAACAGAATAATAATGATTTAATTGAAAGTTTAGGGAATTTCTCGGCAAACATAAATAAAGAAATAGGTGAATTTAAATTTAAATTTACGAAAGATTTAAGTGAAGATTTTGAAAAATTAAACGAAAAAATCAGTCAAAAGTTAATGCAGATAAATGATAAAGTTAATGAAAGATTAGATCAAAATTTTGAAAAATCTAATAAAACTTTTAGTAATGTTTTAGAAAGATTAGCTAAAATAGACGAAGCCCAAAAGAAAATAGATGGTTTATCCAGTGAAATTGTTTCTTTACAAAGTGTTTTAACTGATAAAAAGACTAGAGGAACTTTTGGCGAAGTTAATTTAGAATACATTTTAAATAATGCTTTTGGCACTATTAAAAGCGGTATATATAAAACTCAGCATAAATTTTCTAATGGATTTATAACTGATGCTGTTTTATATGCCCCAGCACCGCTGGGGACAATAGCAATTGATAGCAAATTTCCTTTAGAAAGTTATCAGAAAATGACGGATAAAAATCGCAGTAAAGAAGAAAGATTAATTTTTGAAAAAAGCTTTGTGACTGATGTTAAAAAACATATAACTGATATTTCTGAAAAATATATTATTGCCGGTGAGACGAGTGATGAAGCTATTATGTTTTTACCAGCGGAAGCAATATTTGCCGAAATTAATGCATATCATCCGGAAATACTTAATTATGCCTATTCTAAAAAAGTCTGGATAACAGGACCAACAACTTTAATAAGCACGCTTTCAATTATCAGTATGATTGTCAAAAACATGGAAAGGGATAAATATGCTAAAGTTATTCATGATGAATTAAAAAAATTAAGTGTAGAGTTTGGGCGTTATAAGGATCGTTTTGAAAGGTTTACCAAAGATATTAAAAGTGTTAATTCAAGGATTGAAGATTTACAGATTACTAGTGATAAAATAACTAAAAGATTTGATTCAATTAATCAAGTGGATATAACTGCACTAGATAATGATCAAACAATAAAGATTGAAGGCGAAAAATGAGAATATATTTAATAGCTAATAATTTATTATTTAGTAATTTAATATTTGATGAAAATTTTACAATGGAAGAAAAAATGGCTATTAGGCCATTAAATACTATGGGGCGTAAAAATAAAGAAATTTTAAATTTAAAAAATATATCTAGAATTTATTCTGCCAATCAAGTATCGTGTATTGAAAATGCCACATATTTAGCCGAAAAAGAAAATATTGAAGTTTTGATTACAAATAAATTAAATGATTGTAAGGTAGGGAATTTAAAAAATCAGAGTATAAAAATGTTAAGTTATTTTCAAGAACATGATTTTAATTTTAAACAACCAGGGGGAGAATCGTTAAATGAATGTTCCGCTCGGATTGCGCGAATGATAAATTATATTGGAAAAACAAATGAAGATACTGCAGTTTTTTTACCTAGAAGGGCTATTCTTAGTTATTTACTTAAACATACAAAACAGGGATTTAATTTAGATGATCGTTTGGTATTATTAAATGATGATGAAGTTTTAATGGAAAATACGGAAGAAGATATGGAAATATTTGAATTGATTAATGAACATAATAAAATAAAAATAAATAGATGGAAAAACAGGGAGGAAAAATGAAAATAAGAGTACAGGTAAGTAATCGTCATGTTCATTTAGATGAAGAAACTTACAATAAATTATTTGATGAAGAATTAACTATCAAAAAAAGCTTAAGTCAAATTGGCGAATTTGCCGCTAATCAGGTTGTAACTATCGTAACTGATAAAAATAAATTGGAAAATGTCCGCATAATTGGACCTTTTCGGGATTATAATCAAATAGAAATTTCTAAAAAAGACGCCATATTTTTAGGGATTAATCCGCCGGTTAAAATGAGCGGTAATTTAGATAATGCGGAAAAAGTGATTTTAAAAACAATTAAAGATGAAATAGAAGTTAAATCTTGTATTATTGCTCAAAGACACGTTCATGTTAGCCCAGAAGAAGCAATGGCTAAAAATTTAATCAATGGAAAGAAGGTATCTTTAATTATTGATGGAGATAAAAGTGGTCAGATGGATGCTTATGTTAAATATACTAAAGATGCCTGTTTTGAAGCTCACATTGATACTGATGATGCCGCAGCATTCTTATTAAATAATAATCAAGAAGTGGAATTAATTAAATGAGTTTTAAAATTGGAAATATTGAACTTAAAAATCAAATTGTTTTAGCTCCAATGGCCGGAATTTCTAATCCGGCTTTTATAAAAATTTTGGAAAAAATGGGTTTAGGTTTAGCTTATACTGAACTAATCAGCGCAGAAGCCATTGTTAGAGATAATAAAAAAACATTTGCTATGTTAAAAGGTATCGAATCTTTAAATGTTCCTTTAGGTGTTCAGCTTTTTGGTTCCAATGCCCAAACTTTAGCTAAAGCCGCAAAGATAGTAACGGATTTATATCCGAATGTATTTATTGATCTAAACATGGGGTGTCCCGTCCCTAAAGTGGCTTTAAAAGCTCATGCCGGCAGTGCTTTGATGAAAAGTCCGGAAAAAGTAAAAGAGATTGTAGAAGCAGTGGTTAAAGCTATAAATAGACCAGTTAGTGTTAAAATTAGAAGTGGCTGGGATGAATTTAGTATTAATGCCGTTGAAATTGCCCAAATTTGTGAAAAAGCGGGAGCAAGTGCTATTACCGTTCATGCCAGAACTCGAAAACAGGGATATTCAGGAAAAGCTAACTGGCAAATTATAAAAGATGTAGTTGAAGCAGTTTCTATTCCCGTAATTGGCAATGGCGATGTTTTAAGCTGTTATGATGCAGAAAAAATGCTGGCTGAAACTGGGTGCTGTACCGTAATGATTGGCAGAGGAGTATTAGGAAACCCCTGGTTAATTAAAGAATCAATTGAGTATTTAGAAAAAGAAAAAAAACCAGAGAAAATTTCTCTAATTGAAAGAATAAATATGCTGGAAAAACATATTGAAATTCTTTATGAAATTAAAAGTGAAAAAGAAGCTACTCTGGAATTAAGAGGAATTTTAATGTATTATTTGAAACATATTCCCAAGACAAAAGAATTGAAAATGCAAGTTGTTAAATGTAATTCCAAAGAAGAATATTTAGCTATTATAAATAAATTACGAGATACTTTACTTTAATAATTCAATGCCAATTTCATTAACCGGTCCGGCACCAATAGTAATTATTAAATCGTTATCCTGAACATTTTGTTTTAAATAAGTAACGATTTTTTCAAATGTATCTAAATAAACAACTTTTTTATTATCTTTTTTAATTTTATTGACAATAATATCTTCTGATATGCCATAAATATTAGTTTCTCTAGCGGGAAATATTGGGGCGATAATAATATTATCAAAATCTTTTAAAACATTAACAAATTCATCTAAATGTTCAGTTGTACGCGAAAAAGTATGAGATTGAAATATTGCCCAATTTTGATTCCCTTTAATATTTTTAAGGGAATTTAATGTTGTTTGTATTTCTGCTGGATGATGAGCATAATCATCATAAACTTTGATATTATTTTTATATGTTCCAATAAACTCAAACCGCCTTTCAACCCCCTGGTATTTTTCTATTCCTTTTTTTATTATACTGTAATCATTTATATATTTTGTTGATAAAGCAAAAACAGCAAGAGAATTATAAATATTGTGAATCCCCGGAATATTTAAATTTATAGTTTCTAAAAATTCCTTTTTTTTATAAATGTCATAAGTAGGTAAACCCGAATTATTAAAAATAATATTTTTGGCTATAAAATCCGCCTCATTATTAATTCCGTAAGTTATAATATTTGTTTTATTATTTAATAATTCTTGAGAATTCTCATCATCGTTATTAATAACTAAATAACCATTTTGGGGTAATAGTTCTGTATATTTTTTAAAAGATTTTTTAATATTATCTAAATTTTTAAAGTAATCAAGATGGTCATTATCAATATTGGTAATAATAGTAGCTGTAGGGTAAAAATGAAGAAATGAATCAACATATTCACAAGCCTCTATAATTAAATATTCATCATTACCTATTTTAATATTCCCATTTATTTCATTTAACATCGCGCCAATTTGAATTGTCGGGTTATAATCAGCTTCTAAAAAAACTAAGGATAATAAACCTGTTGATGTACTTTTACCATGAGTTCCGGCAACGCAAAGACAATTTTTATAATCTTTGGAAATCATTCCTAGAGCAATTGATCTTTCATAAATTTCTTTATTTAATTTTTTAGCTAGAACTAATTCAGGATTATCTTCATTAATAGCAGCTGTATAAATAATAATATCAGCATCTTCGATTAATTTTAAATCATACCCAATAATAATATTAATTCCTACTGCTTCTAATTTCGAAATTATTTTTGAATTTTTTTGGTCAGATCCCGTAATAATGTTATGCTTATTTAATAAAATGGCAATCCCACTCATGCTGATGCCACCAATCCCAATCATATGAATTTTTTTGTTTTTAAACATAGAAATTTCACCTCTATTTCATTATATAACAAAACAGAAATTTATATCAAGAAAAACCAAGTTTCTAAAAAAAATATAAAAAATAAAAAGATGAAAAATCAAAAAATGTAAAATATGTGAAAATCGAACAAATTAAAAAAGTAAAGTTTTACTAAAAAATTAAAAAAAATAAAAAAAGTTGTTTTTTCTTTTAAATGCAGAGGTATTTGATGTTTTTTTATAAAAAGTTTAAAAATACAAACGCCTTAAAATCGTAATTTTACAAAAAATAGAAAGTGTCTAATATTTAAATTTTGGTTTACTTTTTAAAATATATTGATTAAAATTAAATTAGAAAGAGGTAGAAGTAAAATGATAAATATGGAAGATCAAATACTTAATAAATTAATTGTTGTTAAAAGAAGCGGTTCTAAGGTTGATTTTAATAAAACTAAAATTGCTTTAGCTATTAAAAAAGGTTTTGACAGTTTAACTTTTCAAAATGAAGAAAATGAAGAAAACGAAATAATTAATAAATATAATGAAAAAGATATTCAGAAAGTATGTCAAGCAGTTATAAAAGATATTATTTCTAATTACGAAAATAAAGAAAGAATAAAGATTGAAGAAATTCAAGATATAATAGAGTATAATTTACAAAAGTGCGGTTATCCTGATGTATATGAATCTTTTGCTAATTATCGTGAAAAAAGAGCTCAATCAAGAGAACTATTTATTCATGATAAAAAAGTTCACAAGTTTTTAAAAACTTTAGAAGGTCTTGGCTTAAAAAGTGCTAGCGAAGAAGATTTTAAAAGAGAAAATGCGAATGTTGATGGCGATACAGCAATGGGAACAATGCTTCAATATGGTTCGACGGTATCTAAAGAATTTGCAAAAGATTATTTAATGAAAAAGAAATTTGTGGATGCTCATGAAGATGGCGATATTCATATTCATGATATGGACTTTGTGGCAATGGGAACAACAACGTGTACCCAAATTGATTTAGAAAAATTATTTAAAAATGGTTTTTCAACAGGACATGGACATTTAAGAGAACCAAATGATATTATGAGTTATTCCGCTTTAGCGGCTATTGTAATTCAATCAAATCAAAATGATCAACATGGTGGGCAATCAATTCCGGCATTTGATTATTATTTAGCGCCTGGTGTTTTAAAATCATATAAAAAAATATTAAGAGATATAATTCGTGATTATTTAGATTTAGAAGGTATGACAGAATTTGTTGGCATGACTGGTTTAGAAAAAGAAATATCTAAACTTTCCACTATAGATATAAATATTAAATATTTTGAAAAATATTATAAAAATAATGAAGTATTAAAAAGATTATTTGAAATGGCTATAAAAAAAGCTTTACAAAAAACCGACAAAAGAACTTATCAGGCAATGGAAGCTTTTGTTCATAATTTAAATACAATGCATTCAAGAGCGGGAGCACAAGTACCATTTTCTTCAATCAATTTTGGAACTGATACATCAAGTGAAGGAAGAATGATAACTAAAAATTACCTGCTGTCGGCTGAAGCCGGTTTAGGTTATGGCGAAACCCCAATATTTCCTATTTCAATTTTTAAAGTAAAAGAAGGTATTAATTTTAATCCTAAAGATCCTAATTATGACTTATTTAAATTGTCTTTAAGAGTATCTGCTAAAAGATTATTTCCTAACTGGTCATTCCTAGATGTACCATTTAATTTAGCTTTTTACAACCCAGATGACTTTAAAACCGAAGTTGCTTATATGGGATGCCGGACGAGAGTTTTAGCAAATGTGACAGATCCTGAAAAAGCTATAACCCCAGGAAGAGGTAATTTATCATTTACAACTTTAAATTTACCTAGATTAGGCTTAAAACATGGAATTACTTTTGGCAAAACAAGAGAAAAAGCTGATATGAAAGCCTTTTATGAAGAAATGGATGAAAAATTAGAATTAATTAAAGATCAATTATTAGAAAGATATGATTTTCAATGTAAAAAACATATTTATAATTTCCCTTTCTTAATGGGACAAAGCGTATGGATGGATTCAGATAGATTAAAAATTAATGATAAATTAAAAAAGGTTTTGAAACACGGAACTTTATCCATTGGTTTTATCGGTTTAGCGGAATGTTTAAAAGCTTTAATTAACGAACACCATGCTGAGAGTGATAAAGCTCAAAAATTAGGAATGGAAATTGTTAAACATATACGGGAAAAATGTGATGAATATGCCAATAAATATAATTTAAACTTTACTTGCTTAGCTACCCCTGCGGAAGGTTTAAGCGGACGTTTTGTTAATTTAGATAAAGCCATATACGGGAAAATTAGAGGTATTACCGATAAAATGTATTATACAAATTCATTTCACGTACCAGTTGATTATAAAATATCAATTGCGGATAAATTAAAAATTGAAGGAGTATATCACGTTTATACCAATGCTGGTCATATTAGTTATATCGAATTAGATGGAGATCCATCAGATAATATAGAGGCTTTTGAGTCTATAGTTAGATTAATGAGAAAAAACAATATTGGTTATGGAGCCATTAATCATCCAGTTGATCGCGATCCAGTTTGTGGCTATGTCGGAGTAATTAAAGATTTTTGTCCAAAATGTGGACGAAAAGCTTGTGAACCGGTTTTAATAGATACATTAAAAAAATTAGAAGGGAAGGAGTGAAAAAATGAAAAAGGCAAAAGAAAATGAAGTTGTTTCAAAAAAACAAGTTGGCGAGGGTATTGATTTTGAAAGAATACGTCGCATAACTGGTTATTTAGTAGGAACTGTCGACAGATTCAATGACGCTAAGAGAGCCGAAGAACACGATAGATTAAAACATTGTTAATCTATGTTAAAAACATAAAAAAGATTTTAAGTAAGAACTGTGAAAAGATGATTTCTGTATTTATCAGGAGTCATTTTTTTAATCATTATAAACATAATTATAATAATATAATTTTTAATTTTATTACATCCATCTCTAAAAGAAAAACACCTTATACTTAAATTATATCGTTGACATTTTAAGATTTTATCAATAATATTATAATGGAGGGATTAATCATGTATTTAAATAAAAAAATATTAATTTTAGGCGCGGCAAGAAGTGGAATGGCGGTTGCAAAATTAATTGGCAAGAATAATGAAGTAATTTTAACGGACTTAAATGATTTAAGTAAAGATAATGAAAAAATATTAAAAGATTTAGGAATACAGGTTATTATTACCGATAAACAAAGTGACATTTTAGATGAAAGTTTTGATTTAGTGATAAAAAACCCGGGAGTTTTACCTCATAATGAAGTAATTTTAAAAGCTAAAAAATTAGGAATAAAGATAGAAAATGATATTGAGGTTGCGTATCATTACTTACCAGAAAATGTTAAAATAATTGGCATTACAGGTTCTAATGGGAAAACAACGACAATTACAATTATTTATGAATTATTAAAAAGAATGAAACAAAAAGTTTATTTGGGTGGGAATATTGGCGTACCTTTTTGTGATATTGTAAAAAACATTGAAAAAGATAGTATAGTTTTATTAGAAATATCTGATCATCAACTTTTAAATCTTGATTCTTTTAAAACAAATATAAGTGTTTTAACCAATATTTGTCCAACTCATTTAGATTATCATAAAACATATGAAAAATATAAAAATACCAAAAAAATAATATTTAATAAGCATACTAATTTAGATATAGCTATTATTAATTATGATAATCAAGACAGTTTAGATATTATAAAAGACATACCTAGTAAAAAAATTTATTTTAATAATAATATTAACTATTTTAATAATGAAGCTGTTTTTATTAATAATGAGTTAATTATTAATTTGCATGATATCAAATTAGTTGGAGAACATAATTATGAAAATATTTTAGCTGCTTTATTAGTTATTAATGAACTGTATTTAGATAAAAAAATTATTAAAGAATTTTTAAGTGATTTTAGTGGTGTTGAACATCGGATTGAATTTGTTAATGAATTAAATGGGGTTAAATATTTTAATGATTCCAAATCGACTAATCCGGTTAGTACAATTACAGCTTTAAAAACTTTTAATGAACCAATTCATTTAATATTAGGAGGTTTAAATCGTAATCAGGATTTTAATGAATTAAATGATTATATTAAAAATGTTAAATGTATTTATGCGATTGGAGAAGTAACTGAACGAATATATGAATATGCTCAAAAATTAAATATTAAATGTGAAAAATGCTATGAGCTAAAAAAGGCTGTAGAAATAATTAAAAATAATACGGATTTAAAGGCAGGCGAAATTGTATTATTATCTCCCGCCAGTGCATCGCAAGATCAATACGATAATTATGAACAAAGAGGTATTGATTATAAAAATAGTATAAATAATAGATAAATATTGAAAAATACTAAAAATCAAGTTATAATAGTAATAATAATAGAAAGGGATATGATTTATGAATGGACAAATGCCAAATAATTCCGGTGTTGGAATGGATCCAACAACTTTAGGAACGATTGGAGCGCCAATTGAAAATTTAGAAACACTAGATACTGCACCAACACAATTTACTCAAGAAAAAAGAGAGGATATTGGGCAAGTTCCCCCGGAACAAAAAGATAATAAGAAAAAACCGATGAATAAAATATTATTTATTTTATTAATTGTAGCTTTAATAGCTGGTGTTGCCTATGGAGTATATTACTATTTATCTCTGGGCAATAAAAATGATAATCGTGTTAAAACTAAAGATGTTTCATTGGTAATAGGGGAAACCTTACCAACAGATTTTAGAGAATATGCAACATTTACCGAAATTAATCCTACTAATTGTTCATTAGATACTACTTTAGTTAATGTTACTAAAACTGGAACATATGATTATTCAATTACTTGTGGAAGTAAAATATATAAAGGAAAAGTTTTAGTAAAAGAAGGTGAATTACCAGAGGTAGTTTTAAAAGACGCAACTATCGAAGTTAATGGAGAAATTAAACCGGAAGACTTTATTGAAAGTTGTGATGATGATGATTGCACATATGCTTTTGTCAAAGAAAATGAAGTTTTAGAATTATTAAAAAAAGCTGGAGGACCGTACGAAGTAGAAATTAAAATAACTGCTAAAAGTGGTAGCAGTGTGGTAAAAAAAGGTAATTTAACAATAACTGAATTTGCCATTATAGCTTATTTAGAATGTACATCTCCATCAGGAAATATCGAGGGTTATAAGGGAACTAAAACTATTGTTGATCGCTTGGCAATTGGAAAAGGAAATGTTTTTGTTAATTTAGCAACTAGAAATTATGTGTATACTTTTACTGATGAAGTGGAATATAATCAATTAAAAACTGAAAAAGAAGAAGCTACCGAATTTGATAAAATAACTGGTAATTTAGAATTTAATGATACCGAAAAAAATCTTAAAATAACTGTTAAATTAGTTGGCGATACCTTAGATTTAGAATATGGTGGTGAATTTCCAAAAGAGTATATTAAAATAAATGCTTACTATACGGGAAAAGATTATACATGTCGGGCAACCAAATAAATATTTAACAAAAAAACTTGATTTATTAATAATTTATCAAGTTTTTTTATCTCTGGTTTTTATTTTTTTTACATTTCTTGCATTTCTTTGGTTCAGAGAAATTCATTTCTTTAAAAAATTCTTGATCTTTTACGCTAAAAATAAATTCATATCCACATTCATTGCATTTAATTTTTTTGTCTTGCATATTTTTTACCTCCTCTTTGGGTTTTATATCCATTTTATAACCTAAGGAAAAGATAATAAACATAAAATTAAAACCGTATCCAATTTATCATAAATATTTATTTTTCTTTTTCGCTATTATCTTCTATTAGGAAAGAAGCTTTTTTGATTATTTCTTTTCCATATTTCTTTTTAATATCAATAATTGTCTGATTGAATTTATCATTTTCAATGATATTATCAATATTATCAAATAAACTTAATTGCTTTCCTAATTTATCACTTAAATTACTTAAATGAATTGAAATTTTGCGAATAGGTATATATTCATAATACTGTTCAAATATATGCTGACATATTTCAAAAAATACTTTCATATCATCATTTGGTTTCTCTAAAGTTATAGATTTTTGAAAAAAGCCGCCAAAATCGAATGAGTAATCAATTCGAAAACCAATTGTTTGAGCTTCTTTATTATTATTTCTTAATTTCTCACTTAATGAATCCAACATTTCTAATATAATGGGAAATATATTTAATTCATTATAATTAACTAAAAACATTTTTGATCTGGAATAAGATTTATCAATAGCCATTTTATTTTCATTTTTTACATTACTTTCATCAATTCCATTTGCGTGATTCCATAAATCATATCCTAAAACTCCGAATTTTTGAACTAATTTTAATTTATCATAATTAGCTAAATCTTTCATTGAAAATATTCCTAAAGAATTTAATTTATTTTCGGTTTTTTTGCCAATTCCCCAAACTTTATTTAATGACGTGATTGGCCATAATTTACTTTTTACATCTTCATATGTCCATTTTGCAATGCCTTTTTTAATATTTTTAGCATCAATATCCATAGCTACTTTGGCTATAAACATATTTGGTCCAATTCCACAACTAGCAGTTAAACCAGTTTTTTGATAAATAGTTTTTAATATTTCCGCGGCTAATTCCCAATCTGTTTTTTTATATAATTTCAAATAATTAGTAACATCTAAAAAACATTCATCAATTGAATATACATGTAAATCTTCTTTGGCTATAAATTCTAAATAAACATCAATTACTTTTTGGCTATATTTTTCATATAAATAATGTTTGGGACTAACAATTTTATAATCAATATAAGGAGGTATTTCATATAATCGTGACCTAGATTTAATACCTTTATTTTTTAAATAGGGTGTTATAGCTAAAGTAATGGCTCCCTTACCTTGATGAGGATTAGCAACAACTAAAGGGGTTTTATAAGGATCTAAATTTGCAACAACACATTCGCAGGATGCAAAAAAACTTTTTAAATCAATGCATAAAATATTCATTTTAATCACCTAAACATTTGTTTCCTAAATTATATCAAATTTAAACAATTATTAAAAGAGATTATAAATTAAAAATTATTACCATAATTTTAGCTGAAAAAATAAATAATATTGAAAAAAATTTGAAAAAATGATATTATTTATAATAGAAAGAAGGTAATAAAGATGGCTAACAAAAAAATATATGGAATAATAGCAGTAACCGCAGTCCTTTATATGTTAAAATAAATGGGGAAATAGCTAACGAATTCATGATATTCAGTTATGCTGCAGCTATGGAAAAGGTTCCGGTAGTTTTCTTATCAGGAGATAAAAAACTTTGTGAAAATTCAAAAGCTTTGCATCCAAAATTATTAATTTGCCCGGTTAAAGAAGGCTTTGGAGCATCAACTTTAAACTATAATCCTAAAAATACATTAGAAAATATAAAAAACGGGGTTTATCAATCTTTAACCCAAAATTTAGATAATGCATTACCTATTTTAGCCGAAAAATTTGAATTGGAAATTTGCTACAAAGATCATATATATGCCGAAAAATTTTCTTATTTTCCCGGCGTTGAAAAAATAAATGATAATACTGTAAAATTTATTACGAACAATTATTTTGAATTATTGCGTGTATTTAAGTTTATTAATTAAAATAATGTGTTACAATATAAATATAAATCGTTAAGAAAAGACAAGATTTTTAAAATTTATTTTCAAGAGAATTAGTGGCTGGTGTAAACTAATAATAAAATTAAAAATTACTCCTTTTCAAGAGAGCTAATAAGCTTCGGGTAAAACCGTTAGATAAATTAAGTTAAAATTGGGATGGTACCGCATATTTGCTCCTTAGTGAATATGTGGTTTCTTTTTTTTAAAAAAACTAATCAAAATTCTAAAAAATTTGATAAAATTAAACTAAGAGGAGAAAAGGAGGAATATTAATTGGATAATGATTTAAAAAAGATGTTTGTGCTTTTAAATTTCAAAAAAAATACTTTGGAGAAATTTTTAAGAAGTTGCACAGATACTAAAGAAAAAGAAGAAATACAGAAGCAATTAGATGCTATACAAATAAAATTAAAACTTTTGAAAAAAGAACAAGCATTAAGGAAGATGGAGGAAATAAAAAATGATAAATGTAAAAAAAGATGAAAGATTAAATGTTTTAAATCACAGTTGTGCTCACTTACTTGCTCAAGCGGTTAAAAACTTATATCCAAATGCTTTATTTTGGGTAGGCCCCGTAATTGAAGAAGGTTTTTATTATGATATTGATTTAGGTGATGAAGTAATTAATGAAGATAAAATAAGTGAAATTGAAAAAGAAATGAAAAAATTAGCTAAAGATGGAAAAAAAATAATTCGCCGCGAATTAACTAAACAAGAAGCTTTAGAAATGTTTAAAAAAGACCCTTACAAAATAGATTTAATTAACAATTTTGGTAGCGATGAAGTTATTAGCTGTTATAGCCAGGGAGATTTCATTGATTTATGTTCTGGACCTCATTTGGAAACCGTAAAAGCAATAAAACATTTTAAATTATTAAAAGTTAGTGGAGCTTATTTTAAAGGTGATTCTAATAATAAAATGCTGCAAAGAATTTATGGTATTTGCTTTGATAATGAAGAAGATTTAACAAAACATTTAGAATTTTTAGAAGAAGCTAAATTAAGAGATCATCGAAAATTAGGTAAAGAATTAGGTATATTTATGACTTCTGATTTAGTAGGTAAAGGTTTACCAATGTATTTACCTAATGGATATATTATTTGGCAATTACTGGAAAGTTATATTAAAGAAAAAGAATTAAAATTAGGTTATAAACATGTTTTAACTCCACCGCTTGGCAGTGTCGATTTATATAAGACCAGTGGACATTGGGATCATTATAAAGAAGATATGTTTCCTAAGATGGCAATTGAAGGCGAAGAATTTGTTTTAAGACCAATGAATTGTCCTCATCATATGATGATATTTAAAAATGATTTATATTCTTATAAAGATTTACCTATTAGAATAGGGGAAATTGCCCGTGATATGCGCTTTGAATCTAGTGGAGCTCTAAAAGGGATTGAAAGGGCAAGGACATTTTGTCAAAATGATGCCCATTTATTTGTGACCCCCCAACAGATTAAAGATGAATTTGAAAAAGTAGTAAAATTAATTTTAGAAGTATATGAAGATTTTAATATTAAAGAATATAATTTTAGATTATCTTTAAGAGACCCTAATGATATGCAAAAATATTATCCCGATGATGAAATGTGGAATAATGCCGAAAATACCTTAAGAAAAGTTTTAGATGAAATTGGCATTGAATATGTTGAAGCAATTGGCGAAGCAGCCTTTTATGGACCGAAGTTAGACGTTCATGTTAAACCGGCAGTAGGTAATGATTATGCCTTATCGACTTGTCAATTAGATTTTTGTTTACCTAAAAGGTTTGATTTAACTTATGTTGATTATGACGGTAGTAAAAAAACACCGGTAGTTTTACATCGAGCAATCCTTGGATCAATTGATCGTTTTATTGCCTACATTCTTGAAGAAACAAAAGGTGTTTTACCACTTTGGTTATCTCCCGTGCAATTAAATATTATTCCGGTAAATAATGAATATCATTTAGAGTATGCTAAAAAAATTTATGAAGAATTAAAAAATTTAAATTATCGGGTTAATTTAGACGATAGAAATGAAAAACTAGCTTATAAAATGAGAGAGAGTCAAATTAGTAAAACACCAATTACAATAATTTTAGGTCAAAAAGAAATGGATGAAAATACGATAAGCTATCGCCTTTTAGGCAATAATGAAACAAAAAGTATTTCATTTACTGAGTTTGTAGAGTATATTAAACAAAATACTAGAATAATTAAGGATATAAACAGTCGATAAAATTATTGAATGGAGAATTGATTATGAAGAAAAAGGTTATTATAGGTATTAGTATTTTTATATTATTTGGAATATCACTAGCATTAATAAAATTTCCCGAACAGCCGCTAAAAGAATTGGAACTAGTTGATGGTATAGTAATGACAATAAAAGATGGAACCCTAACAAAAACAAGTGCAACCATAATAATTACAAGTAATGTTGATACCGAATATAAAACTGGCAGCGATTATTCTATAAATAAATATATAGACGGTAATTGGTATAATTTAAAGGTTAAAACTCAATGTGTAGTAACCCTAATGACTCAATTGATTACTAAAGAAAGACCATTAGAGCTATTTCCTAAATGGGAAAAATGTTATGAGAGTTTAGATAAAGGAAAATATAGAATAGTAAAAAAAATATCACCATCTTACGATTCGTATGAAAAAAAAGATATTGCTGTAGAATTTACAATTGATTAAAATACGAATAAAGAAGATATATTTTAATTTCCATAATTAATTTTCCAACAATTTTACTAGTCGGATTGGACGGAGGAAAAAATTATAAGAGGCATTATTTTCAAATAATTTGATGACATATTTTTACTTAAGATATTTATTGTAGATTAAACCAAATTTCACATTGTTTTAAAAAAAAGTGGAATTGTAACATATATTAAGGATAAAACCTTGACAAAAGGTATATAATTATTATAAAATATGATTGTTGTTAAAAAGAAAGTGATTAAATCCACCTGATTGCGGATAGTAATAGGTAAAAAACTAAACAATACGGTTTTTTAAGATGGATTTAATTCCATCTTTTTAAATTGTGGAGGTGCTTTAACATAGCAATAAATAACATTAACAGTAAGGATGAATTACCAATCAATCAGCAAATTAAAGTAGCGGAAATGATGGTAATAGGTCCCAATGGCGAAAAAATTGGAATCAAGAAATTAAATGATGCTTTAACTTTAGCGGGTTATGCGGGATTAGATTTAGTTTTAATGAACAGCTCAAGCGTTCCGGCAATAGCTAAAATTATAGATTATAATAAATTTCGTTATGAAAAACAGAAGAAAATAAAAGAAGCTCAAAAAAAACAAAGAGAAACAAATAAAGAATTAAAGGAATATCGTTTATCGGTAACGATTGATATTCATGATTTCAATACTCGTAAAAAAAATGCCTATGGTTATTTAGAAAAAGGGCATAAAATAAAAGCGTTTATAAGGTTTAAAGGTCGACAAATGGCTCATGTTGATTTAGGTGAAAAGGTTTTAATGCGTTTTGCTAATGAATTAGCAGAGGTATCAGTTATTGAAACAATGCCTAAATTAGAAGGTCGACAAATGGCAATGTTAATAGCTCCAAAAAAATAGAAAGGAAAAGGAAGTATATATGGCAAAATGTAAACAAAAAACACATAAAGCATCAAAGAAAGTGTTAAGAAAAAAGAAAAATGGTACAATCGTTTATAAAATATCGGGTGGAAATCATAAAACTGGTAAAGACAGTGCAAAAGCAGTACGTCAAAGAAGGGGTACAAAAGTAATTAGTAAAGGAGAAACTGACAGATTAAAATCTGTTATTTAAGGTGGTAATATATGACAAGAGTTAAAGGTGGAAATGTTGCTAAAAATAGAAGACGTAAAGTTTTAAAAGAAGCAAAGGGTTATTTTGGCAGCAAACACAGATTATTTAAAACAGCCCAGGAACAAGTATTTCATAGTGGACAATATGCCTATAGAGATAGAAGACAAAATAAAAGGAATTTTCGTAAATTATGGATTACCAGAATTAATGCTGCGTGTCGCGAAAATGAAATTAGTTATTCAAAATTTATTAATGGTTTAACTAAAGCCGGAATAGAAATTAATCGTAAAATGTTATCTGAATTAGCAATTGATGATCAAGGATCTTTTACAAATTTAGTGGAAATTGCTAAAAAAGTTTTAAAAGGAGAAACCGTTACGGCACCAAAAATAAGCAAAACAAAAGCAGCTCCTGAAAAAACTTCAGAAAAAGTTCAGGAAACAAAACCAGAAAAGACTCCGGAAAAAGTTAAAAAAGTTTCCGAAGATTTAACAACTAAAACATTGGTAGAATTAAAAAGCTTAGCAAAAGAAGCTGGCCTTAAAGGTTATTCTTCAATGAAAAAAGATGAATTAATTAGTAGTTTAAAAAAATAGTGAATTTTTTCACTATTTTTTTATATTTTTCTAACTAAACTTAAATTTTCTTTTGGTTGATAAAGCTTTTCTAAAAATTTATATTGAATAGATAAATTCATAGCTGCTCGAACAATAATTTCTTTATCTTTAGTAAAAGAAGCCGATATAGTTTTATTTTGATAATATTTTTTAAATTGATCATCGATTTGGATATATTCATCAGGAATTTGATAAATTCTATTATGAAGACGATTAGATCCTAAAAACATTGATATTTTATTCAAGGGATCAATACAAAATGTTGTTCCAGCATATCCAGGAGACATAAATGTCCGACCGGATAAAGGCAGATGGACTGATAAATGTTCAGGATTTAATTGTTTTAAATAAACAAGTGAACCAAAATAATGATTAAAATGTTTATTACCTAAACTATCATAAGATAATACCCCAACTTCATTATCATTTATTTGAAAAAGCGATTCTTGAGAAATTATTTGATTATTAAGTAAAGCATTGCCAAATTTTATCATATCAGGTGTATTGGAAAAATATCCAGCATGTCCGGGCGCATTTCCTAAGTCTGATTTCATAATTTTAGCCTTCGCATCATGACTGACTCCTTTAAAGTCGTGTTTTCTTTCAACAATGTTTCCAAATTTATCCACGATTGCATTAAAATTATTGCTAGCAAGCTGATTAATTTTTTCTTTTGGAACATGTAAATGAGTATCCTGCATCTTGCATGGCAGAAAAATAATTGCTTGAATAAATTCATCAAAAGAAATTTTGCTAACACTTTCAACAATATATTTTAAAACCATTGAGCCAATATCCCCATAGGCTTTTTCTGTATTAGGGTGAGGATTAATTATAGAATTAAATAAGATATTTTCGGCTTCAATTTTACTTTTAGCTGAATCTATTCTAATTTTCGTAATTACATCAACTTTAAATTTTAATAAATCATAAACTGTTACATTTTTTAAATTAATAAATTGGGGAACATACTCAGTTATAGGTTTATGTAATTCCAGTAATTTTAGTTCCACTAATTTATAAATAGCAATAGCGGTAAATATTTTTGAAGTTGATGCCAAGTCATAAATAGTATTTGTTTTTACTTCTTCTAAAAAAGGTTGAGCTTGGTTATTTTTAAGTTTAACTTCTTCTTTATTCCCACATAAAACTATGTCTCTTATTTGCTCAGTTCCAAAATTAATTACGAGTCCTGGTGTCAAGCTTCTTTTATAAACAATTTCATGCATGGCTTCTTTTAAACCGCTTTTTTCATATAATTGATGCCTTATGTCAGTAATACTTATATATTTATTTTCTTGAATAATTTCAACTACAGTTTTCAATAATTCATAATATTCTTTTTTACAGAAAAGATACTTGTGTTCCAGTATATTCGTATTATTTTGATTAGTAAATAAATCATCAATACATTCAAATAAAATTTTATTTAAATACATATAATTCATTCCCAAGCCCCCTTAAATGATATTTATTATAAAATTTAAGGTCTAAAAAGTCAACTTAAATAAAAATGATTAAAATAATAGTTTTAAAAAATAAATATTAACTTGATAAAGTTCAGTATTTTAGATATAATTAATTTATAAAATAGGAGTGGCAATATGCGAAGAATAATAGCAAGCCTTGACGTTGGCAGTAGCACAATTAAACTAATCATTGGCGAAATATTTAAAAATAAGTTAAATGTTATTGCCTGTGTTGATGTTGTATCAAGAGGAATAAAAAAAGGATATATAGTTAATGCTGAAAGTGCAATTGAATCTTTAAAAGAAGTTTTTGCAAAAGCTGAAGAAATAATTAACCTTCCTATTAAAAAGATAATTGTTACTGTTCCAAGTTTTGGTGCTGAATGTTTTTATACCGAAGGAAGCACTACAATCAATAATGAAGATAAAATGATTAAGCATCAAGATTTAATTCGATCAATGCAGGCATCAGTTTATAATAAAATAAATGAAAGTAAAGATTTAATTAGTATTTTACCTACAAGTTTTTTATTAGATGATGTTGAAAAAACTCATAATCCGATTGGATTAACTGCTGAAAAACTAACTATTAAAGCTGTAGCGATAACAGTTCCTAAAAAAAATGTTATTCCCATTGCCAAATGTTTAGAGAAAATCGGCATAGAAATTATTGATGTTATAATAGGACCACTCGGCGATTATTATGAATTTAAAAACAGCAATACATCATCAACCACCGGAGCAATTATTAATATTGGCGCCAGCAAAGTAGAAGTGTCGATATTTAATAAAGGTATTTTAACAGCAGTGGAGACATTAGATATTGGGGGAGAAAATATTGATGCTGATTTAGCATATATTTATAAGTTAAATAAAAAAGATTCGATATACGTAAAAGAAAATTTAGGACTAGCTCATAAAATGTTAGCTCAACCAAGTGAATCAATTACTTTAGAGGATAAAAACGGGGATATTGTTAAGATAAATCAATATGATGTAAGTGAAATTATTTCATCAAGATTACTGGAAATATTAAATTTAGCAAAAAAACAAATAAATCTCTTAACAAAAAGAGAAATAAGTTATATAATGGTTACAGGAGGAGTTACCGAACTAAAAGATTTTGAAATAATTTTAGATGAAGTATTTAATCGCAAGGCCGCTATTGGGGGAGTTTCTGAAATAGGAATTCGCAATAATAAGTTTTCAAGTGTTGCTGGTTTGATTAAATATTATAATAATCGGTTAAAACTTCGAAATGTTGAATTTTCAATTTTTAATATAGAAGAACAAGAAGAATTGAGTGGATTACATAAAAAAATAAATATTTCTGAAAACACTGTTTTAGGAAAATTATTTAGATATTTTTTTGATAATTAGGAGGATAAATAGATGAATGGATTAAAAATGGATCAAATAGCCAAAATTAAAGTTGTAGGTGTTGGCGGCGGTGGCTGTAACGCTGTTAACCGAATGATTGAAGAAGGCGTTAAAAGCGTAGAATTTTATGTTGTTAATACAGATTTACAAGTTTTAAATACTTCTCAAGCGGAAAATAAAATACAAATTGGAAAATCTATTACAGGTGGAAGAGGAGCCGGTGCCAATCCAGAAATTGGTCGAGCAGCTGCTTTAGAATCAAAAGAAGAATTAGAAGAGGCTTTAAAAGGCGCTGATATGGTTTTTGTTGCCTGCGGTTTAGGCGGCGGGACAGGAACAGGTGCAGCCCCAATAATTGCCGAAATTGCTCAAGAAAATGGATCATTAACAGTTGGGATTGTAACTAAGCCATTTAGATTTGAAGGCAAAAGAAGAATGGAAAATGCTTTAATTGGTTTAGAAGAATTAAGAAGACATGTGGATACCTTAATAATTATTCCAAATGATCGTTTAAGAGATATTATCGATAAAACAACAAGTTTTGATGATGCATTTAAAGAAGTTGATAATGTTTTACATCGTGGAGTTCAATCAATTTCCGATTTAATTGCCGTAACAGGAGTAATCAATTTAGATTTTGCCGATGTTAAAACAGTTATGGAAAAAAGCGGAACAGCCATTATTGGAATTGGCTGCAATGCGGGAGAAAATAGAGCAATTGATGCAGCCAGACAAGCGGTTGCCAATTCATTATTAGAAGCAACCATTGATGGCGCAACAAATGCCATCGTAAATGTAACAGGTGGAAAAAATTTAACTTTATTTGAAATAGAAGATGCAGTTGAAACTGTTCGCGAAGCAGCAAACAGTGATGTTAATATAATATTCGGAGCTATTAAAAATGAAAACTTAACTGATGAAGTTATTGTAACTGTTATTGCAACAGGATTTGATAATCAAACTGGAGAAGAAGCTTTATTTGGAGATGAATTACCTAAAAGAAGAACTCCTCAACCAACCGATGATTATGAAATACCCCCATTTTTAAGAAATAATGATTATTAATTTAAGTTGATGAAAGTCAACTTTTTTTATTACATTATTTGTAAACTTTGATAAAAATTGCTTGTCAAAACCAATTTAATGTAGTATTATTTTATCATAGGAAAGAGGTTCGAATGGAAAATAAGAAATTATATAGCATAATTGCTATAACCGCAGTATTCTTAACGGCAATCGGAGTAACTTTTGCGTATTTTGCCGCAAGTGTAGGTGGGGGAGCTACAACCAATATTAATGTAGAAGCTAAAACAACTGATAAACTAACATTTACGAGTGGAACACCTGTAA
>CAYOJY010000009.1:0-24498 GCA_964404455.1 uncultured Muribaculaceae bacterium
CATAAGTATCACAACTTGGAGATTGATGAATTACTTTTTCCCCACTGCCCGTATATTCAATTTGATAATTTTTTAAACTTTTTTTAGCTTCTTCTACACTCATATTTTCCACACAAGCTAATTTAACATATTTGGTATCTAACCAAAAATATGTTTTTGGGATTACTTCTTTACTTGGTTTAATATCAAATAAATTAATTGCGGATAAAAAAATATTTTTAGCAATGGGCGCAGATACCGTTCCTCCATAATGAGTAACCCCTTTAGGATTATCAACAGCAACATATACTACAATTTCAGGATCATCAGCTGGCATAAAACCAATAAAAGATAAAATATGATCTGTATGAGAATATACCCCATTAACAACTTTTTGGGCAGTTCCAGTTTTGCCACCTACGCGATAATTTTCAATGTAGGCATTTCTTCCCGTTCCAATCGCTACTACATTTTCTAAACTAAAACGAACTAAATCACTGGTTTCTTTGCTAATAATGTTGGCTTTTTTTAATACTGGCGAATTTTCTTTAATAATTCCATTAGTTTCAGCATCTAAAAATGATTTTACAATGTAAGGTTGGTATAAATTACCGCCATTTATGGCCGCACTAACCGCCGTTATTTGTTGAAGAGGTGTAACACTTACACCTTGACCAAAAGCCGTAGTTGCCAGTTCTACTGGTCCTATGTTATCTAATTTAAATAATATTCCGGCCGATTCACCATTTAAATCAATCCCCGTTTTTTTCCCGAAGCCAAAACCATTAATATATTTCATTAAACGTTCTTTACCTAATTTTTGCCCCATACTTACAAACCCGGGATTACAGGAGTTTTGAACTACTTGTAAGTATGTTTGATCTCCGTGTCCCCCAGCTTTCCAGCATTTAAGTCTTGCATTTTCAACTTGAATGGCACCACTATCATGAAAATGATCATTAAATAAATCTATAGTTTTTTCTTCTAATGATGCCGCTAAAGTAATGATTTTAAATGTTGAACCAGGCTCAAATGTCATCCACATCGGTAAATTACGATTAATAGTTTCAACCGGATAATTTTTATAATTATTGGCATCAAAATTAGGTCTGGCACTCATCGCTAATATTTCTCCTGTTTTAGGTTTCATTGCAATTGCCATAGCCCCTTCAGCATTAAATTTACTAATTACATTATCTAATTCATTTTCCATTGCCATTTGTAAATCCAAATCAATTGAAAGCGCTATCGTTATTCCACTTACTGGAGCTTCATATACTTCCGTTAATTCTAATTTATTTCCTTTCCCATCAGAAAAATATTTAATTGAACCATCTTCACCTGTTAAATATTTATCATAATATAATTCTAATCCGGATAATCCTTGATTATCAATGCCAACATAACCCAAAACATGACTTAATAGATTATCATAAGGATAATATCTTTTCGATTCTTTTAATAAATAAACTCCATCTAAATTTAAATTATTAATTGCCTCAGCTATTTCATAACTTAATTTTCGCCCTTCAGGATGAACTCTTTCAATTGATACCCTTTTATTTAAATGTTTAAAAATTTCATCTTCAGATACATTTAATATTTTAGCTATTTTACTTGCTACATCTTTTTTATCTTTAATTTGATTAGGAATAACTACTAAAGAAGTAGTTGTAATATTTGTCGCTAAAACTTTACCATTACGATCTACTATTTTTCCCCGATCAGCCGCTATGGGTAAATTTCTACTCCATAAGTCATTAGCTAATTCATTTAATTTTTTATAAGAAAATACCTGGATATAAAAAACACGAATTATTATAATAATTAATAAAATAATTATTCCTAAAAAAACAAAACGCATTCTTGTATGAATATTATTAAAAAACATAAAATCCCTCATAAAAGTATATTAAAGGAAAATAAAAAAAGAATATTTTTAATTCCTTTTTTATTTTCTTAAGTATTCTTTACATATTTCTGCAATTTTATTTATTTGCATAATTAATTCATCATAATTCTCGTTTATGTAAGAAATATTATTTTCTTTGCTAGCTATTTCATGATTATAAGCAATATCAGCAATATTATAAAAACCAATATATTTAAGATTGCTTTTTAACCCATGGACATGTATTGCATAATTTTTCATATCATTTGATTCTTTATACTCTTTCATTTTTGCTATTTTTTCTGGAAAATCATTTAAAAAATCCTTCATTATATCATTATACATTTCCATATCCCCAAGAATTTCTATTGCTTTATCTATGTTTGCACCATAATTTTTTAAAAATTCAATTTTACCTTGATTTGAAATAACTTGCAGTTTTGGTATTGTTTCTTCTTCCTTAACGATTGGCTTGTTTAAAGAAATACTTATATCATTTGTGATAATATCTGTAGTTGCATCAAAAACTGTGTTGGAATTCAGTTCATTAGATGAAAAGAACTTGTTCAAAAGTTTATCCAGTTCGTTTCTATTTGTTGGTTTAGATATATAATCATCAAAACCAGCTTTTATATATTTTTCTCTATCACCACTTGTTGCGTTTGCTGTCCAAGCAACAATAGGTGATTTATATCCTATCTGTTTCAATTCTTGCATTATTTGCGTGCCTTTTTTAATTGGCATTTCAATATCCATTAAAAGCAAATCAAAATTTTCTCCATTATAAATTTTTTCTAAAGTATTAACGGCACTCATGGATTTTACTAATTTTAATTTATAATGTCTAAGCAATTTTTCAATAATATTTAAATTTAGTTTACTATCATCGATTGCTAATATTGTTTTATTACTGTAATCAGCATAAACTATTTGTTCTTCATCTTTCTCAATTATTGTATATTCATCTTTGAGTGTTTGATTCGATGCGGATGAATGAATATTATTAAAAGCTTCATTAGAAATTATAGGAGTTGCCGTTTTTATTTGTTGATCTAAAATAACAGTAAATTTACTACCACTACCATACACACTTTGAACAGTTACTTTTCCTCCCATCATTTCTATTAATTTTTTTGTAATTGCTAAACCCAGACCTGTTCCTTCTGTTGTAGTATTTTTATCCTCATCCAACCGATTAAATTTAGTAAACAATTTATCAATATTTTCAGTTTTTATTCCACGTCCCGTATCTTCTACTGCCATTATCAACCTGCATACACCATTTTTATTTATACAGTCTACGGTGAAATCTACTTTTCCCTCTGTTGTATATTTATAGGCATTTGATAATAGATTCATTAAAATTTTTTGAATGTTAGTTTTATCTCCATATAAGCGAATTGGTAAATCAGAAGCTATTTTTATATTAAACTTTAAATTTTTTTCTTCCATTTTTATATTTATTAAACTTATTATAGTATCAAATAATTCTTCAGTACTATAAATGTCATTAGTTATTTCTACTTTTCCTGACTCTATTTTAGAAATATCAAGAATACCCCCTACTATCTCCAGTAATATTTTACTAGATTTTATGACTTGTTTTGCATCTTTTTGTGCTTCCTCTAAAGTGGTTTCTAATTTCATTTCTTCACTAAACGCAATAATTGCATTCAACGGGGTTCTGATTTCGTGTGACATGTTTGTAATAAATTCACTTTTAGCATTATTAGCTTTTTCTGCATCTTCTTTGGCTAGTTTCATCTCATTTAACAATTGAAGATCAGGGTTTTCAATTGTAAAAAAGAGAACAAAAGTAGTAAAAGTCATTGTAAAAGTTGCAATTAACACTGTTGGGTTAATAGTTTGAAGTACAACATTAACACAAAGTAATACAATAACCGTTAATATTGCGTAATACTGTTTTTCTTTTATTGTTTTAAAGTTAATCATCAGACGTATTATCCATAATGAAACATAACCAACAAGTATAATTTTTAAAAACCCAACAGAGGTTCCATAACTATACATCGAATCGCCTTCATAAAATATGGAAATTGGCAGAAAAAAGGTTAATAAAGAGGTTAGAATTATAATAATAATATGTATCATCCTCATATTTTTATAAATATCTGATCTAATATAGTGCACCTTTTCTTTTCCAGTTTTTGATTTATTAGAAACTAAAAAAGTGTAAATAGAAAAAACTCCCATCCAAACAAGAATATAAACTAAATAAATTTTAGATAAAGCTATAATAACAATATGCTCAGTATTTAAGCCCCTTACTGAAAACTGTAATAATATTTCGGATATGTAACCAATAAAATTTACAATTCCTAAAATTAAAAATATATTATTTTCAACTGTGTTAAGTCTTTTCTTAGAAATAAAAACAATTAATAATAGTGCTATTAAAAAGAAACCGGCAAATAAAAAAACTAAATTCCAAATAAGCTTCACCTCAACCATCTTAGTATACATAAATTATAAAATAACAAAGTATTATAAAAACAATCTTAAAAAATTTTTTTTTTTTCATATTTAGCATGTTACTTTTTCTTTAATTTATCTAACTCTAAAATATAATAACATAAAACTTCTACCAAAAGTACAAATAGTTGAAAATTTACAAAATAATTTGTATACTAAATGTAAACTATTTTGAAAATTTCTTTTACCTTTTATTTAAAATGGATTAACTAAAATTGCAACAATTAAACTTTGATTATAATATAAAAAAGAAAACATGAATTTTTATTAAAATGTTTTCTTTTTTATATTATTTATTTTTTTCTAAGCGATAAAGTTAAACCTTTCTGCTCTAATGAATATTGCATTGTATGGTTAGCTGTTATTTCATCTTTTGAAAATATTAAGTCATACAATTTTTCATCCAATGATTTTGAATACCCAAATAATTGACTATCATAATATGGATAATTTTTCTTTCCAGTAGTTGGAGAGGAACATAGTTCAGTTTCTCTATAGCCTGCTATTTCAAATCCTTTAGGTAAAATTTCCTTTAATCTTTCGTCTGTCCTACTTAAAATTGAATATAAATCATCTTTAGTATCGGTTAATTCGATATGAGCTACAATTGCTTCTGTTCCGTCTTCTAAAGGCATTTTTCTAACAATACAGTTATCTATTGCTTTATCTTTTCTTATATAAAATGCAATAACAGCTGAGGGGATTAATTCTCCGTTATATTCAATTAGATTTTTTATTCTATCATAAAAATATACAACCCCATCTTCATCCATTTCTACTTGATCGCCTGTTCGTAACCAACCATTAATAATTGTTTCATCAGTTAACTTATCATCTTTATAATAACCCTTCATAATTGCTCTTGATTTAACTCTTAATTCGCCAGGTTGATTATATCCAAGTTCATTTCCGTTTTCATCAAATACACCAACTATAAATCCTGGAAATGGAATACCCACACTTGATACTCCTCTTTCTTTTTGAGGGGCAATTAATTCGATATCTAATTTTTCAAAAGTTATAGGTGCAAATGTTTCTGATTGTCCATAACCACACATTATTGTTGTTGTAGCACCATTTTCTTTTAAAAGTCGATTCATCCAGTCGATTTTTTCTGGAGTGTTTCCTTCTCCCCCCATTATAGGAGCATCAAAGAAATCAAGCGATGGTTTCTTTCCCATTTTTTCATATTCTTTAAAAAATGCTTCCCAAAAACTACCGGTTGCAACTGAAACTTGCGGACGAATTTCTAATACTTGTTTTAAAAATTTTTTTTCAGAGAATTGAGGATTAATCTCAATTGTCATTCCATACATTAAAGGCAAAAGTAACAAGCAGTCATTTGCTGTTGAGGCAGTTAAAGGTAAATTAGCAAAGCATACACCACCTGGTTTATATGGAACTTTTGCTACTTGAGCTTGCCTTAACTGATGCAATACTGATTCATTACTTGCCATAATCATTTTTACATTTCCGGTTGTTCCACTAGAAGATGTTATAACTGATGTTCTATTTGGCATAAAAGGAACTCTTGGATCGCCTGTATAATAAGCCGCCATTTCTAATGCTTTATCATACCAAATATATCTTTTATCATCCTTTGGAACATAAGATTTACTTTTACGAGCATCAATCATCGTTTTTATTTGCACTAAACTCCGAAATGGATTTTCTAAATGATCGTAAGCTGAAGTTACTATAATATTTTTAAATCTACTGTCCTTTAAAGCATTATGTATTGTTGAGCTGTACAATCCTGCTCCATCAAAGACAACAAAAACTTTTGAATCTTCTGTTAGTCTTTCTAAATCATCTTTTGGAATTCCTAATTTTAAAAAGTTTGTCGATGCTCCAATTGCATTTAAAGCTAACATCATAATAGCAACACCAGGAATAAATGGTGCATAAATTGGAACAACTTCATCAGGCTCTACTCCCAAGCCACGAAATGTTCTTGCCCATTGATAAACTAATTCTCTAAATTCTGGACGCGAAAATTCTGTTTTGCGTAAATATCTCATAGCGGGAATATATTCAAATTCAATCAGCTTTTTTTCAATAAAATCCCACAGTGTTTCTTTATCCGGAAAATCAGCACATAATTCTTCTGCATTTAGCTGATAATGTTTTAACCATACCTTTTCTTCAGAAAGCATTAATCTTCCAATTTTTGCTTTTAAAACTTTTAGGTCTTCAATTTCTTTTGACATACTATACCCCCCTTTTTTTAGTGTTTTTATTCTAGCATTTTTTACATTTTTAGTCAATATTTTCCTTAAAAAAACATCTTTTTATAAATTGCTAAAGTAAATTCCAGTTTAAGATTATTAATATATTTCAGAAAGACCCATATTAAATTTTATATTTAAGCTATAACTTTGTGGAGTTTAGTCTTACAAATTTTAAAACTGCATCAAAAATGCAGGGCAATTAACAGATTATTGATTTTTTATCAATTACAATCATCAAAAAAGTCCAAAACTATGGACTTTAATCATTCAATTAATTTGTTTTTTTAAACTGGAATTTACTTTAGCAATTTACCATCTTTTTATTCTAAGACGACATTTAAAACTTCTTCAAAGTTTACTTGTTCGTTAGGTAAAATACTTTGGCTTTTAACATAACCATATTCTTCAATTTTAAATTTCAAATTTATTAAATTAGCAAAGGTACGTACTTCATTGGAACTATACCCAGTTAAATCCGGCATTATATAATTTGTACTATTGGTTAAAATAAATACTTTATCATTGGGAAATACTATACTGTTTTTTAAAGGATATTGATTAATTACATATTTACCATCACCTAAAATAATTGGTTTAATATTTACTTCCTTTAACTTTTTTATTGTATCTTCTACTGTTTGACTAATATAATTATTTAATATTATTTTTTTATTAACGATATAGTTAATATCTTCATTAGTTATTTTAGCATAATTAGCAATTTCTTCAATTGCTTTAGTAGTAATATTTGCTAAGCTGGTTGTTGATCCTTGATATTGTTTAACAGCGATATATAAAATATATTTAGGATCTTCTTTGGGAAAAATAGTGGCAAAACTCCTTATAAAATCATTATTGCCAGTTAAATAGCCACCATTGGGTGAAGCAATTTGGGCTGTACCCGTTTTACCCAAAATAGTAACATTTTTGGGTTGCCACATTGCTGAATTACCATCATAAACTGCCATATGCATTAAGTTTTTTATAGTATCTGTGGTATTTTTACTAAAGATTTGTTTTACTTCAGTCCTTTTATTTTCAAAAGTTACTTCCCCATCATGATTAACTATTTTTTTCACAATGTATGGTTTTAACATAATACCATCATTACTAATGGTCGAAAAAGCTTGAAGCATTTGAATTGGTGTTGTACTTATACCTTGACCAAATGCTGCAGTGGCTAATTCACTTTGATAATTAAATTTAATATTTCCAGCAACTTCACCATAAAGCTCAATATTGGTTTTTTCCCCAAAACCCAAAGATTCATAATAAGTTCTTAAGTTTTTAGCACCCATTTTTAAAGCTAGTTTTGTAGCTGCGACATTTGAAGAATAAGCAAATCCTTTATCATAAGTAATTTCACCCCATCCAGTTTTATTATGGTCCTTAATTATGGCACCTGCTACATTAATTGATCCTGATTTAAAAGTATCACTTCCATTATAATTATCAGTTTCTATCGCTGCCCCAAAAGAAAAAGTTTTAATTGTTGAACCCGGTTCATATTGATAACTTACAAGCGGATTAAGATAAGATGTCACTGTATTTAAATCATTTGGATCAAATGTTGGATTAGTAGCACTTCCCACTATTTCTCCGGTTTTTGCATCCATCACTGTTAAAGTTGCCCAATTGGATTCTGCTGTTCTATTTAATTTATCTATTGCATTTTCACAAATTAACTGAATATTACTATTTATAGTTAAATATATATCTGAACCTTCTACTGCTTTTTCAGTATATTCCGGTGTATTTGCCAATTTATAGCCGTAAGCATCTCTTTGATAAGTTGTTTTACCATTTTCACCTTTTAATATATCGTTAAAATAGCCTTCAATCCCTAGTTCACCATTAATTTCACCTGTTTCATTATTTTTAGCATAACCCACAATATAGGAAGCAAAAGTTCCGGATTTATAATAACGAGTTATAGCTTCAGTATAACCAATACCAGGTAACTCTAAAGCGTCTATTTTAGTTTTAGTCACTTCTGTAATATTTCTTTTTAATTCAACTTGATATTTTTCTTTATTAAGCATCTCTAAAAGACTATCCTTTTCCAAACCTAAAATTTCAGCTAAAACCGTTGCCGTCTTTTCTTTATCAATTACATGATTAGGATTTTTGGGATCTTTAGTTCTGCTTGAACTTAAAAAAGCAATCACTGTATATGATTTAACACTTTGCGCTAAATTTTCTTCTTCAGAATCATATATTCCCCCTCTAGCGGCATAAAGGTTTTTTGATACTGTATTTCTTAAACTAGCAAAAGTTTTAATATTAATACCATCAACGGTTGGACTTAAAGAAACATAAGATAATTTAATAATAGCTGCTAAAAAAGAAAAACCAACTATAAAAATAACTAATTTATAAGTTTTTATAGTTGGCTTTTTTTTCAATTTAATTACTCTCCTTCAACGACTTTAATATTACTATTATTATACGATAAACCATATAAATCTGCAATATTTTGAATATTTTTTAAACTTGCCAGTTCGTTGATTTGCATATTCAAACTTTCATTTTGGGCTAATTGTTTAGTAATTTTATATTCTAAATCTTCCACTTCAATACTCGTTTTAGATAAAAGGGCTTTACTAAACACATTAAGAACAGGGATTAAGATTAATAATGAACATAAAATAAAGTACATAAATTTTTCACCTTTAAGTAATTTCAATTTTTTGGTTTTTGTTTTTTTCATTTTAAATCCTTTCTATTATTCTTAATTTTGCACTTTTACTTCTTGTATTTTCTTCTAATTCTTTTAAAGAAGGTAGAAAGGGGGTTTTGTTTACCAGTTTAATTAATGGTTTATATTCATCTGGTATGGTGGGAAACCCCCGAACCACTTCATCTATTTCACTATATTTTTTAAATATATTTTTAACAATTTTATCTTCAAGGGAATGAAAAGTTATTACACAAATTCTTCCACCTTTATTTAAAATTTTTATAGCATCGTGTAAAACACTTTCTAAAACTTTTAATTCATTATTTACTTCAATTCTTAACGCTTGAAATATTTTTCTTTCTGGATGATTTTTATAAAAATAATTTGATCCAATTGCCAATTTAATTATTTCTACTAAATCTAGCGTTGTATTAATTTTATCTTTGTTTTGATTAATTTTTTTAGCAATAATTTTAGATAATTTTTCTTCTCCATAATTGAAGAATATTTTAGTTAATTCCTCTTCACTATAATTTAATATGATATCTTTGGCACTTTGGCCAGCAGAAGACATTCGCATATCTAAAGGTCCATCTTTCATAAAAGAAAAGCCCCGCTTTGGATTATCTACTTGAGGTGAAGAAAATCCTAAATCAAATATAATACCATCAACCAAGAAAACCCCCACATCTTCAAGACATGATTTCATATTTACAAAATTTGTCTTAAAAATTTTAAAGTTTTCACTTATTTTGCTTAATTCACTAGTTGAATGATTAATTGCCTCTTGATCAGCATCGAAGGCGTATAAGAATCCCTTTTCAATTCTTTCGAGCACCATTTTACTATGACCGGCATAGCCCACTGTCGCATCAACATAAATTCCAGAAGGTTTAATATTTAATCCATTGATAACTTCGTTTTTCAAAACGCTATAATGCATTATTAACCTCAAATAGATGTTCTGCAATATCCTCTAATTTTTCTGAATTTTCATTCATAAAATTTTCAAAAGATTCAAAAGACCATAATTCCAAACGATTATTAACCCCAATAATAACACACTCTTTTTCAATTTGAGCATATTTTTTTTGAGTATCGGTAATAATAATTCTTCCGGATTTATCGAATGTACAGTTGTTTGCTCCGGAGAAAAATGATCTGATAAATGTTCGAGCATCTTTTTGGGTAAATGGTAGAGTTTCTAGTTTTTGAACTAATTTATTCCACTCATTAATAGAATACACATACAAGCACTTTTCAATTCCTCGCGTAATAATGAACTCTTCTCCCAGTGCTTCTCTATACTTAGTAGGAATAACAATTCTATTTTTTTCATCTAAGTTATGATGAAATTGCCCGATTAACATTTATCTCCCACTTTCTCCCACAGTTTACCACTGATATTACAATTCTAATATAATAAAAAAAAAAAGTAAATAGTTTCCTGATTACTTTTAACTTTTAATTGTTATTTGACATTAATTTGACAAATTATCTTCAGTTACTTTAATTACTTCATTACCTTTATAATACCCACATTTAAGGCACGCTCTGTGCGGTTTTAAAATTGCCTTACATTTTGGACATTCGGTTAATTGTGGAGCATCTTTTTTCAAATGTGTCCGACGCATTGCTTTTTTTGTTTTACTTGTTCTTCTAAATGGAACTGCCATCTTATTCACCACCTTTAAATAGTTCTTGAAGTTTTTGAAGCCTTGGATCAATTTTATCTTCATTATCTTCATTTAATATTTTCCAACCATCGCCTTCTAATTTAGTTAATTCTTTATTAGTTACGCGAATAGGAACTTCCAGTACAATATTTTCCCATAAAATTTCATTTATATCAAGTATATTTTCATTATTTTTGATAATTTCATCAATATTTATCGATATTGGGTACAAAACATCACTTAAATCTACCGCATCAGTTAAAATTAATTCCCCAATAAGTTTTCCCTCCATTTTTAATTCATCACTTACATTATAATAAATTTTTCCTTCAAAATGAATTTTATTAACTTCTTTAATACCTGATAACCCAAAATTATTAAAATCAAAATCTTGATTAATTAAAATTTCTTTTTTAATATTTAATTCATGTTTATGTATTTTCATTAAAACCTCCACTTTATATTTATAAATATTTGTTATTAAAGTAATTATACCTTATTTATCTAATAAAAGAAATATTTAATATCTTATTATAAATTAAATATTGCTATTCACATCAAATATATGTTTTTTAAAAAATCTTCACATTACTAACGAGTGAAAATATGATAATTCCTTAATTTTATTCAAGCCCAGTAAAATTGTGACTTTAGCTATTTTGGAAAATTGTTGTAAATAGTAACATTTTATAGAAAAAACAAATTTTAATTAAATGTTATTAAATTCGACTAATGAATTTATGTAGTTTTAAGCATTAAAAAAATTATTAATATAACGAAAATGTTCCTGTAATACTTGTACCACTGGTAATATTTGTCCATGTAGATCTGGTAGCATAATTTCCATTAGCTGACCATGTGTTAGTTGTTGTTCCAGAACCAGTATAAGCTTTTGTTACACTTCCAGAATCATACCAAATAAGATTAAACATTTTTCTTCCAACTTGTGTTTCTAGTGTTGGAGTTCCACTTACGCTTGTAATTACTGCTTTTGTAGTAAAGTTAGTTCCCATAGAATCAACAGTAACTCTATGATATTCTTTGTATGTTAACTTAGCAGTCCCAGCATAAACCGTTAAAACAAACGCAAAACATGCAACAAAGCCCAGTAATAAACCTAAAATTTTTTTCATTTCCCCCCTCCTTTCTCTTAATTATATATAACCTATATTTAAATAAATTAAATATTGTTACCATTTTTTAAGAAAAAATAAATTAATAGTTATGTTTCAGTTTCACTATACTATATGACTTGATAATAATAATTACAATTATTAAAATAAATTCTATAATTAAAACACTTAACAATATTGATATATTAATATAAATTAAATTAATGCTAAAAAATAAATAAATAAACAATACAAATAACAAAAATATTAAAATAGCAAATATCACAGCGAAAAGGTATAAGGTAAGTAAACATTTTAATAAATCTATTTGTATTTGAACTTTATTGAATCCAATTTTCCTATTTAATAGTATTGTTTGTTTAAAGTCATTTACAATGTTTTTCATGACAATAAAAACAATTATTAAAAATAAAATGATTGCCAAATAACAAGCCAAAGTTAAAATATCCAATAAATCATATAAGTTTGAAATTTTGTTAGAATTATTATTAATATAATCCGTTCCTACATACACCATGTGTGAATCATTATTACTTAATCCTTCTAGTTTTGTTTTTGTTGAAGTTTGTTCCTTAAATACTGACAATTTTGCAGTATATGCATATTGAGTTCCGCTATTGATAAATTCTTCATATAATTCATCAGAAATAATTAATATTGACTTATCCGCTTCTACAACATTTATTATTTTAAATTCTAGATTATCATCATCAAATATAAATCCAATTTTTTTATTGATCATGGCATCATAACTAGAAATATATATATCATAAAAAGAAGAACTAACTCCAATAATGATTTCTTCATTGCCTAATTCATAATTATAATTACTTGCTGGTTCAACCAAAATATAATTTTCTAAATAACCTCGTTCCATAGCAACCCAGGTTAATTTATTTGAATCATGACTACCCTCAAATGAATCAATTATATTCCCGTTCACATCTTGTATAGTATAATTTTGAGTTATAATAATATCATAATTTTTATTTTCTTCAAAAACTAAGGTTCTATTTATATCCGTTAAATTAGTAATTTTTGTTAATTCTGCATATAAATTCTCACTATTTACTATCACAATTTCTGAACTTTTATAATAAATATCATTTTGCATATTGGTAAAATAAGTTATTAACGATATTAAAATAACGAAAGCAGTAAGTAAAGCACTTAATATAACTAAATATATTTTGGTTGTTTTTTTTCTATAAAAACTTTTTAATATTATCATTCTTCACTCCTTGCCATTTTAATAACAGATTTTTTATTAGATTTAAATATATAATATAAACCTACAAACATAGTTATAACTACCATATATATAAACGAAGTTAAAAAGCAATCAGCAAATAGAACTATATTAAAACCAGTAATGACATAATTATTTAGAATAATATACTTTATAACTATAAATAATAATATAAATATTATAAGACTTCCCAAATACGATAAACAATTTATAATTAGTTGTTCTAAGGCAGTAATTTTAATTATTTGCGTATTACTAAACCCACATGCTTTCATGATAGCAATAAAATTGCTATCATATATCATTTTTTTCTTTAAATATGAGATAGTTAAAATCAAAATAGATAATAAGATTATAGCTACAATTATGTCACAAAATAATGTAATTGTATGAATAATATTAGCATCTAAATTACTTCTTATGTTTACACTTAAAAATCCTAAATTCTCAATTTTGGCTTTTACTGAAGAAATATTATCAATACTATCAACTATCACAACAAAATTATAGTATGAACCATCTGAAACTCCTATATTGCCGATAATTTCTATCATGTCCTTAGTGGAAATATAGCATGAATTAAATGCGTTCATAGATTCTTCTGAATTATAAACACCAATAATGTCAAAACTTTTAGTATATTTTTTATCTTGTTGTAATTCAGCATTCTTATATATATATGAATAATATGTGGTTTCAAACGATTGACCTATTAAACTATGTCCATCTATAAAATTATTCTCATTAATAAACAAATTATAAGCGGCACTTGATGGATAAAATTTGACTGGACAAATTGCAACTCCTGTATCCACATTGCTAAATGAATTTCCAATAACTACATCAGGTAATATATTTGATTTTCCATATAACAAGTCAATATAACCATCTGCCGTTGCTGATTTAAATGAACTTTCAACAGTATACCTATCATAATTTGAACTATAAACAGATATAACATGTTCTAAACTTTCAAGCTCAACTTTGCCTAAATCGTTCTCTTCAGTCTTAACTGAAACACTAAATGACCTAAAACCAATATTTTTTGACAAAGTCTCTGATATTAAACTAGCAAAATTCTCTTTAAACATTAATGCAAACATTAAGAAAAAACCACATAATATAAATTGTAAAAATATATATATGTTTCTTTTTGTCCTAAATATTTTTGTCCAAACTAATTGTATATAATCTAATATTCTCATCATTAACCTGCAACCAATTTTCCATCTTGAATTTTATACACTTTATCAGCATATATTCTAGATTCCTTGCTGTGGCTTACGACAATAACACATTTACCATCTTTAGATAAATTTTTTAAAATAGAAAATATTTCTTTAGCTGATTCTTCATCTAAATTTCCAGTTGGTTCATCTGCTAGAATTATCTCGGGATTATTAGCTAATGCCCTAGCGATAGCAACTCTTTGTTGTTCTCCTCCAGAGAGTTCTTTTGGAAAATGTTCAATTCTATCTTTTAATCCAACCATTGTTAAATACTCTGTAGCTTTTTTTGCACGATCCTTAGGTTTGATTTTTAAATTAATTACCATCGGTAACATTACATTTTCAATTGCTTTCATAGTCTCGTTCAATTGAAAATCTTGAAAAACAAAACCAATAAATTCCGCTCTAAGTCTAGATAATTCACGATCATTAAAATTCTCAATATTTTTTTCATTTAATTTATAAATACCACTATCGTAATTATCCATCAATCCCAAAATATTAGTCAAAGTTGATTTTCCACATCCGGAAGCGCCCATAATTACATAAAATACTCCGGTTTCAAAAGCAATATCAATGCCATTTAAAACTTTAATAGTTTTGTTTTTTGTTTTATATGTTTTACTAACACCTTCCAATTTTATTACTGGCTTCTTATTAATGTCACTAATGCTTTTCATTTTTAACCTCACTTCCAATATTTAAAATAAAATCTAATTAAAGAAAAAACAGTATTTTATTATTTTATTCAAAGTCAAGCATAAACCTATGAAAGTCTTCGAAAAATAATGAAGATACTGCATATCACTATTTCTTAAATAAATTTTATCACATAATAATTCTTTTTACAACAAAACAACCAAATAGTTTTCCGCTTTTATAATTAATTAGAAGGATAAACTTGCTAAAGTAAATTCCGCTTTTTATTAAGCCAAATTTTATTTTAACGCTTTATCCCTTTCTCAATTTATGTCATTCAATTATATATTATACTAATTTTTGACATTATTACAAGTATAAATGCATATTATAATTTCGCTATTGTGTGCTTTTTTTGAGCATGTTATAATTTTATAAAGGAATAATAAAACAGGTGATGAATTTGGAATTTATAGGATTGTTAATTGGCATTGGCATTATAATTTTAGGTGCAGAACTTTTTATTGATGGATTAGAAAACTTTTCGGTTAATTTAAAAATTCCTAAAATAATTATTGCTTTAACTATCGTAGCCTTTGGAACAAGCACTCCTGAATTATCAATTTCTTTTCAAGGAGTAATAAATAATAATGGGGAATTAGTTTTAGCTAATGTTATTGGCAGTACAATTGTTAATAGTTTATTAATAATTGGAATTGCCAGTTTAATTAACCCGATTAAAATACAAAGTAAAACAGTTAAAAAAGAGTTGCCCCTTCATTTATTTGTAATTTTAACTTTTGTTTTTTTATTTTTTGATTCAATTTTTAATCACAAAGTAGTTAATACCTTAACAAGAAATGATGCGATTTTTCTTTTGCTAATATTTTTTCTATTTTTCTATTATTTAGTTTCTTTAATAAAAAACAAAAAAGATTCATCAGAGTGGAAAAATGTTGAAAAACCAAAATATTCTGTTAAAAAATCTATAATATTTTCTATTATTGGATTAATCTTAATAATAAGCGGCAGTATAATATCGGTTGAATCAGCAACTTTGTTGGCAGAGACTTTTGGCTGGAGCTCAAAATTTATAACCATGATTTTCATAGTTATAGGAACAAGTATCCCTGAACTTATTACTTCAATTGTTTCAGCAAGAAAAAAGCAATATGATTTTATTATCGGTAATATTATTGGTACCAATATTTTTAACTTTTGTATTGTTTTAGGATTACCGACTTTGATTTTTGGAGATGTTAGTTCAGTTGCTTTTAATATAATGGATATGATTATGCTAATAATTACAGGATTTATATTATTTTTAGTTGCTAAAAATGACAAAGTTATTTCCAAAAAAGAAGGATTAATTATGATTTTTCTATTTTGTATATACTATAGTTATGTTTTATTTTAAAAAAAGGAGGACAATTTATGTGGTATTTAAAAAATAAAGAAGATATTTATAAAGAATTAAATAGCAATGAAAAAGGATTAAGTACCAAGCAAATCAATGATAATTTAATAAAATACGGAAAAAATGAGCTTCCTAAAAAGAAAAAAGAAAATGTTTTTCAAATATTATTAAGGCAAACAATAGATCCAATGATAGTTTTATTAATTATCACCGTTATATTTTCTTTAATAATAAAAGAGTATACTGATGCCATTACAATTATTTTTATTATTATAATTGATTTAATTTTAGGAACATTTCAAGAATGGAAAGCCGAAAAAAATGCTGAAAGTTTAATGGATGTTTTAAAAATTAAAACAATAGTCTTAAGAGAAAATAAAGAAATTGAAATAGACGCGAATGATTTAGTGGTTGGTGATATTGTTTTAATTGAATCGGGAAATAAAATCAGTGCTGACTTAAGAATTTTAGAAAGTCAAAATTTAACTATTGACGAATCAATTTTAACGGGCGAAAGTTTAGGTGTTAATAAAAATGGTAATAATATTTCTAAGGAAGAAATATTGTCTGAGCATTTTAATATAGCTTATGCCGGCACCTCCGTTTTAACAGGAAGAGCGAAATGTATTGTAGTTGAAGTAGGAATTAATACAGAGATTGGAAAAATAGCTAATACAGTTTCCAATACAAAAGAAGAAAAATCTCCGCTTACAATTAGAATGGCTAAATTTTCCAAACAAATTAGTGTCTTTATTTTAGGTTTCTGCTTCATCTTAGTTTTTATATATTTATTTAAAGGGATTCCCGGAGCTGAAATATTTCCTTTAGTTATTGCCTTGACTGTATCGGCCATGCCTGAAGGATTACCCTTAGCATTAACAATGGTTTTAACTATTGCCTCTAATAGAATGTTCAAAAAAAATGTTATTGTTAAAAAATTAACCCAGGTCGAATCTTTAGGAAGTTGTACTGTTATTGCCAGTGATAAAACTGGAACATTAACCGTTAATGAACAAACAGCCAAAAAAGTTTTGTTACCAAGCAATGATGTTTTTGATATAACCGGCAGTGGATATAATGATGCTGGCAAAATTACTGGCAATGAAGATAGTTTTAACGAAGTTTATCAAATTGGTATGTTAGGTATGATTAATAATGAAGCAAGCTTAACTAAAAATGCCGATAAATGGAATTATCATGGAGATTCAATCGATATTGCCTTCTTATCCTTTGCTAAAAAATTAAAAATTAAGATTGATGATTATGAAATATTAAAAAAAATTCCTTATGAATCTGAAAATAAATACTCAGCTGTTTTTTACCAAAAAAATAATCAAACTTATTGTACAGTAAAAGGTTCCCTTGAAAAAGTATTGGAATTTTCTAAAACAATGGGAAAAGATTTTTTGACTATTGATAAAGATAAACTATCCAAACAAAATGCAAAAATGGCATCTCTTGGTTATAGAGTAATCGCCATCGCAAGTGGAATAGTTAAAAATAGTGAATTAGAAATTCCGCCATTAAACTTTTGGGGACTAGTTGGTTTTATTGATCCCATTAGACATGAAGCTAAAAAAGCCATCTTGGAATGTAAAAAAGCCGGCATAGAAGTTTTAATGATTACTGGAGATCATCCTTTAACTGCTTATTCCATTGGTAAAGATCTTAATTTATTAGATAATTATGATCAAGTAACCAACGGAACTGAATTAGAAGATTATCTTATTAAAGGAAAAAAAGAATTTGATGATTTTATTAAAGATAAGACAGTATTTGCGAGAGTTACCCCACTAAACAAATTATCAATAATTGAATCATATAAAAGAAGAGGCGAATTTATTGCCGTTACAGGTGATGGTGTGAATGATGCTCCAGCGATTAAAAGTGCTCACATTGGTATTTCAATGGGAAGTGGAACAGATGTTGCCAAAGAAACTTCATCTATGATTATAATAGATGATAATTTTAGTTCTATCATCACGGGAATTAAAGAAGGAAGAACTGCTTACAGTAATATTAGAAAAGTTATTTTAATGCTTGTTTCCTGCGGAATAGCAGAAGTATTATTCTTTGTTCTTTCGCTAATATTTAACCTCCCCCTTCCCCTTATTGCAATTCAATTATTATGGTTAAATATTGTTACTGATGGCTTGCAAGATATAGCCCTAGCATTTGAAAAATCAGAGGAAGATATTATGGATGAAAAACCAAAAGCTCCTTCTTCATCAATATTTGATAAAAATTTAGTGAGTTTTTTATTGATTTCCGGTTTATCATTTGGACTAATAATTTTTGGGGTATGGGTTTATTTAATAAAATATATTAATATGGATATTTATCTAGCCCGAAGTTATATTATGTTATTAATGGTTTTTATGCAAAACATGCATGTTTTAAACTGCCGAAGCGAAAAAAAATCAGCATTTAAAATGCCGATTAAATCTAATCCATTAGTAATATTAACAATTGTACTTGCTATTGCATTACAAATTATTATCACTGAGATTCCCTTTTTAAATCAATTTTTACAAGTAGCTAAAATACCAATTCAAGATATAATTATTTTATTGTTCTTATCCAGCATAATTATCTTAGTCCTGGAAATACATAAAAATTTTAAAAGAAAAAAGAATTCAATTTAAAATATTTTATATTATCCTTACATAACTCTTTTAAATAATTTTTCTAAGTCATACAAAGAATATTTTATTACTGTAGGTCTTCCATGAGGACAATTATAGGGATTATCACATTTTACTAATTCATCTAATAAATATTCCATTTCTAATAATGATATTTTCATATTAGCTTTGATACTCATTTTACACGCTAAGGTAATGGCCATTTTCTCTTGAAATTTAACCATATCAAAATCAGTATTTAAATTAAGAATTAATTCAATGGTTTTACGAATTGATTCTTCTTCATAACCCTGCAGTAAATAATCCGGATGAGCAGAGACGATTATCGTATTAATGCCAAAGTCTTTAAATTCAAAACCCAAACTTTTAAATTGTTCAGCATTTTCTTTGAATTTCATAAAATCGCTACTTAAAAATTCAATCGGAATAGGAATCAGCATTTCTTTAATATTAATGCTTTCATCTTTTAACGCCTTCATATATTTTTCATAATTAATCCTCTCCGCCGCAGCATGTTGATCAATTAAATATATTCCTTCTTCATTTTCAGCAATAATATATGTTCCCAAAGCTAAGGCAATTGGATACAAAACTAAACTTTTTAATTCTTCATTTTTTATTATTTTTTCATTTTCGGCTATTCTTCCCAAATCAAAGGCTTTTTGTTCAAATAATGTAGGTTCAACATATCCTTCATTTATTGGATTGTTTTCCACTTCTATTTTAGGAATCAATAAATTTTTATATAAAAGATCCTTTATCCCTTTATATATCAAGCTATATAAATCATCCATTTTACTTAATTTGATATCTTGCTTCGTCGGATGAATATTTACATCCATCAAAGTTGGATCTGTATAAATATTTAACACCGCGATTGGATAACGATCATTTGGTTTATAGGTATAATAAGCATCGTTAATTGCTTTATTAATATCAAAATTTTTAACTAAACGATCATTAACAAATGTAGTTATATCATTGCGATTAGTTTTTAAGATGCTTGGTTTAGACACATAACCGCGAACCAGGTAATCATCACTTTCAACTTCTATATAAAGCATATTATTTGATACATTTAAACCATATATTTCATGAATTGCTTTATGTAAATTATCTGAACCGGTTGTTTTAATAATTGTTTTTTCATTATTGGTTAAAGTAAAACTAATCGTGGGATGGGATAAAGCCAATTTTTCAATTAAATTAGTTGTTGCCGATAATTCACTAGATTCACTTTTTAAAAATTTAAGCCGAGCCGGGGTATTATAAAATAAACTATTAACCGTAATATCTGTTCCTTTTCTGGCATCACTATTAGTAATATCAATTATTTTACCACCTTTAAGATGAACCTTTGTTCCCATATCACTTTGATTAGTTATTAAAACCACTTCAGAAATGCTGGCAATAGATGGAAGCGCTTCCCCACGAAATCCTAAAGTATTAATAAAAAATAAATCATCATCTTTTTTAATCTTACTTGTAGCATGGCGACTAAAGGCTAACACAGCATCTTCTTTATTCATTCCCACACCATCATCATTTACCTTAATTTCTTTTAAACCGCCATCCAAAAGATTTATTTTGATATTTTTAGCCTTAGCGTCAATGGCGTTTTCCACCAACTCTTTAATAATTGAAGAAGTTCGTTCAATTACTTCCCCTGCCGCTATTTTATTAGCTAAAAGTTCACTCATTATAACAATTTTATTCATAATATTCCCCTTTGAATAAAATTCCTTTTTTATTTAATCTTTTTAAAATTATATTTTCTAACATTCTGTTAAATTTAGTATTTAACGGTTCAATGGTACTCATGGCATTAACTAAAATTGAAATCATTCCCATCCGATTAGCGCCTAAAACATCAGTCATAATTTGATCCCCAATACAAGCAACTTCATTTGGTTTAAATTTATATAATGCCAATATTTTTTTATATTTTCTCTTTAAAGGTTTTTTACTGCTATGAGAGGCATCTACATTTAATTTTTCTTTAAATGGACGAACTCTTTCTTTAAAACCATTGGAAATAATAATAATTTTAAAATCATCTTTTAAAATAGTAAATAATTCCTTTAATTTTTTTGTCGGTTCGCTAACACTATAAGACTCCATAGTATTATCTAAATCAAATAACAAACATTTAATACCTTTTTTCTTTAAACTTTTATAATCAATTTTATATATACTCTGCTGGTACATATCTGGTACAAATAAATTCATATACACTCCTATTTAATATCATAACATAATATTTTATTATTTAAAATAAACTCATTTGAGCAGATTCAGCCATTCCTTCAAAAACACCTAAATCTTTTAATTTGCCCACTGTAGTCTGATTAACGCGACTTCGTTCAGCAAAATCTTCAATACAATAAAATGGTTTTTTATTTCTTTCTTCTTCAATTTTATTGGCTACTGATTCACCTAAGCCTTCAACCGCCATAAAAGGAATAATCAAAGATTTATTAACCTCATCAATTACAAATATTTTAGCCATGGATTTTTCAATATTAATATTTTTAAATTCATAACCACGAACCAGCATTTCTAAAGCAACATTTAAAGTATCTAAAACCGCTTGTTCTTTTGCTGTAGCACTATAACCTTTTTCTTTAATCTCGACAATTTTTTGCCTAATTCCTTCTTGTCCTTTTAACATGGCAAAAACATCAAAATCACTTCTTCTAATACTAAAGAACGCTGAATAATAATAAAGTGGATAATATAATTTAAACCAAGCCACTCGATAAGCCATCATTACATAAGCACAGGCATGAGCCTTGGGAAACATATATTCAATTTTACGACAACATTCAATAAACCATTCGGGAACATTATTGCTGTACATGGTCGCAGCCATTTCCCCCCATTTTTCAGGTTCAAATTTAGCTTTTCCTTTTCGCACAAATTCACTGATTTTAAACGCCTCAGAAGGTTCCATTCCATAATTAATTAAACTAACCATTATATCATCCCGGCATCCTACCACTTCTTTAAAAGTTGCAATTTCATTAACAATAATATCGCGCACATTATTTTGCCAGACATTTGTTCCGTGAGATAATCCAGCTATTTTTACTAAATCAGAAAACTTAGTAGGCTTTATTTCCAACAACATTCGAATAACAAAATTAGTCCCAAACTCAGGAATTCCAAGAGTCCCGGTTGCACACATAATATCCGGTTCCTTAACTCCTAAAATTTCACAGGAATTAAACATAGATAAAACTTTTGGATCATCAAATTTAATATCTAAAATATTGATTTTAGTTGTATCCCCTAAATATCTTAACATCGTGGGGTCATCATGCCCTAATATATCTAATTTTAAAACATTATCATGAATCGCATGAAAGTCAAAATGAGTGGTAAACCAAGAAGAATCCGGTTCATCGGCGGGATACTGATAAGCTGTAAAATCAAATACATTCATATAATCAGGAATAACGATAATTCCTCCTGGATGCTGTCCAGTTGTTTTTTTCACCCCAATACAGCCTTGAGCCAGTCTTTCAATTTCAGGAGGATTTAAAATTATACCCTTATCCTCACAATAACCTTTGACATAACCATAGGCAGTTTTATCCGCAACTGTTGATATGGTTCCGGCTCGATAAGCATTCGCTTCACCAAAAAGTTTTTTAACATAATTATGAGCTTCCGCTTGATAATCGCCAGAAAAATTCAAATCAATATCTGGTACTTTTTCCGCTTTAAAACCTAGGAAAGTCGCAAAAGGCATATCTTGGCCTTCTTTTTTCATTAAGGTTTTACAAACACATTCCAAATCCGGCATATCATAACCACTGATATAATCAAGAGCTAAAGGTCTACCGTCTATTTCAAAAATAGTTTTTTTACAATTCGGACAGACATAATGAGCTTTTAAACCATTTACTTCTGTTATTCCCATCATAGTTGCAACTAAACTGGAACCTACTGAACCTCTTGAACCAACAAAATAGCCATCTTTATTACTTTTTTTAACTAATTTTTGAGCAATTAAATAAATAACATCAAAACCACCGCCAATAATTCCCGCAAGTTCTGCTTCAATTCTTTTTTCAATAATCTCAGGTAACTTTTTCCCGTATATTTCTCTAGCTTTTTCATAAACCGTTACTTTTGTTATTTCAGCTGAATTTTCCATAATCGGTGTATATAAATCATCTCTAATTATTTGCAAATTTTCAATCATATCAGCTATTTTATTAGGATTTTCAATAACTATTTCTTTTCTTATTTCTTCATCTAAGAAAGAAAAAGCTAAAAGCATCTCATCAGTAGTTAAAAAATATTGATTAGGAATTTCCATTCCTTTACGATTTAATGGATGGTATCTTCCATTTGTTTTTTGATTAACAATAATTTTTCGATATATTAAATCATCTGGTCTTAAATTATGAACATCTCCAGTTGCAACAACCAATTTATTGGCTGTTTTAGCTACATTAATTAATCTTTTAATATAGCCATAGTATTCAATCTCATCATGAAATAACCCCTCTTTACCAATCAAATGTGATACTACATTCAAAGGATATACTTCAATATAATCATAAAAAGCCATCATATTTCTTAATTCATCATCATCTTTTTTTAATCCTTCACTAAAAATTTCCCCATTTAAACAACCAGATCCAATAAATAAACCTTCTTTTAATTCAATAAGCTCATTCCGCGGAATTTTAGGTTCTTTTCCTTTAAATAAATATTTAGTATTGGCAATACTAACAATTTTAAATAAATTTTTCAAACCAACACTATTTTTAACTAATAAGCATAAATGAAAAGGACGCGCAAATTTAACAATATTATCATGATTAATTAAAGAATCTAACCCATTAATATCTTCAATATTTTGATTTTGTAAAAACGTAACCATCTTATAAAAACATGAACTTGTTCCTTCACTATCATAATCTGCCCGGTGATGCTTTTCTTCATCCCATTCCACATTTAAATTTTTCACTAAAGTGGATAATTTATGATTTCGCCAATCAGGATACATAGTTCTTGCTAATGCCATAGTATCAATAACAGTATTTTTAAATTCTTTTAAATTATATTTACTACAAACATTTTCTATAAAAGCATTATCAAAAGCCGCATTATGAGCAACAAGCGGTAAATCCCCAACAAATTCTAAAAACCTGCGCGTAACATTTTCTTCATTATCTTTACCTACTAGCATATCATCAGTTATATTTGTGATAGATATAAT
>CAYOJY010000010.1:0-21840 GCA_964404455.1 uncultured Muribaculaceae bacterium
GATTAATATGCAAATAAGAATATTTTGCTGGGGTTTGTTATAATGGGCTCGCCGTCTAATTTCAATTCTAATAATCTGAATGCTAATGAGTTCAATGTGAATTCCTCAGGTAATCTGAATAACAATAATGTGAATAATAGTCTTGGCGCGCGCGCGGTAATTTCCCTTTATGCATCTAAAAAGTATACCCATAATTAAGGTTATGCGAGGTAAAGGAAAGAAAAAACAATTTTACGGGAAACAAACAAATTCCATGGTTAATCCTAAAATAGAAGGAATGACTCAAAAATATTGTATTAGTAGTAAGTGTGAAAATTCGATATTTTTGTTTTCCTTATGAGGTAATTATGGTAAATTTTAAAATACAAAAAAAGAGCGAGTTAATGTATAAGTATGCAAGAAGATATATTTTATGTGATATTCCTAAAGTGCATGCTAATTATCGTTTATCTTTAGATGATTATTTATTAAAAATTAATGAAAATATAATTAGAACTAACATCAATACAAGTGAGAACATTCGTAATAAATATCAAAAAGAAATAATAGTAGATATTGCAATGTGTGATATGATTTTGGGAATAATGAAAGAAGAAAATATTGTTACTAATAAAAAATTTCTAAGTATAATAAATATGCTAAATGAACTTAAAAAAATGATATATGGATGGATGGATGAAAAGAAAGAATAATTTTTATTACGATAATTTAACTTACAGCAATTTATTAAAAATATATAAAGAAGTGCGAACTACATGTAAAAGCGAAACGAAACTTTTTTATTTTACCCAAAATTTGCATACCAATATTTACGAAATATTAAAAAAAATGTATGATCAAAAATATAATTTTAAAAATTATCATATTTTTTTAATTTGTGAACCTAAATATAGAATAATAATGAGTGAAGATATTGATGATAAAATTGTAAATCATTTTGTTGCCTTAAATTATTTATTGCCCGTTTTAGATAAAACTTTAATTAATGCGAATGTTGCAACGAGAAAAAACAAAGGTGCAAAATTAGCATATCAATTATTTGAAAAATATCTTAATAGTATAGGAATAAATAATAAGATATATGTTTTAAAAATGGATATAAGTAAATATTTTTATTCTATTAATCATGAAATATTAATGCAAAAATTAGAGAAAAAAATTAAAGATAAAAATGTTTTAACAATTGTAAAACAAATTATATCTTCTACAAATAAAGAATATGTTAATATGACTATTAAAAGATTAAAGGAAAATGAATTAAGAAAAATACAAATAAGTAAAATGAATGACAGGGATAAGGAATTAAGAAAAAAAGCAATAGAAAGTATTCCTTATTATGAAAAAGGCAAGGGTCTTAGCATCGGCAATGTTTGTTCTCAGATTCTTGCAGTATTTTACTTAAATGATGTGGATCGATATATTAAAGAAGAATTAAAATGTAAATATTATGTTAGATATATGGACGATTTAGTTATTTTATCTACTGATTATGAACGTTTAAAAATTATATTTTCTAAAATTACCGAAAAAATAGAAGAACATAAAATTAAAGTAAATCCTAAAAGTAAAATTCATATTTTTAATAATGGATTCACTTTTTTAGGGTATACTTATCGAATAGTAAATGGCAAAATTATTAAAAGAAGTAAAAATGATACGAGAAAAAGAATTAAACGTAAATTGAAATTTTTGAAATTAAATGATTATCAAAAATATTTTTTAAGCATTATTAGTTATAAAGGATTTTTTGGTAAAAAATTTATTAAGCTTAATAAAGAATATAATTTTATTAAAAATAAATATGCGGATTATTTAGTTTTTTATTATAAAAATTATAAATATATTTATGGAGATAAAGAGGATATTATTGTAAAAAAAGTAATTAATAATAAAAAACTAAATAGTGAAAATTTTTATTTGATTAAAAGATATTTAAAAGGTAAAAATATTCCTTATATAAAATTAAAAGAAAATAAGTTTGAAATAAATAATTAAAATCTCTGCAAAATAATATTAGTATTAAAAAGTTAAAAGAATTGGAAAAAAGAGTAAACAAATTCTAATAATAAAATAATATTTAAAAAATACCAAAATATTAATAAGTTAAACAGAGTTATTATTGAAGAATTTATTGAAAGTATTGATGAAGGTAAAATTGATGAAAAAATAAATACTAGAAATATTTAAATTAAATGGAATTTTCAAAATAAACAAATGTTTGCGTTTTTATTGACTATAATTTATTTATACTATAAAATTATTTTAGGAGGAGTAATAATGAATAAAAATAAATTACAAGCAATAAGTAAAATTTTTGAAAGTGATAATATCAGAACAGTTTGGGATAAAGAAACTGAAAAATATTATATTAGTGTGGTCGATGTGATTGGGGTATTGACTGAAAGTACCAATCCTAGACACTATTGGAATGTGCTAAAATCAAGGATGAAAGAAGAAGGAAATGAAACGGTCACAAATTGTGACCAGTTGAAACTGAAAGCTCAAGATGGGAAATATCGTTTAACAGATGTAACAGATATTGAGGGAATGTTTAGATTAATTCAATCAATACCTTCAAAAAAAGCAGAACCTTTTAAACAATGGCTAGCCAATCTTGGTAGTGAAAGAATTGATGAAACTTTTGACCCATCTCTTGCTATGCAAAGAGCAATCGATTTATATCGCGCTAAAGGTTATGATGAGGCTTGGATTGCTAAACGAATTAAAACCTTACAAGATAGAAAACAATTAACTGATGTTTGGAAAGATGGAGGAGTAGAAAATGGACTGGAATATGCCATATTAACCAATGAAATTTATAAAACTTGGTCGGGAATGACTGCTAAAGAATATAAACAACTTAAAGGATTAAGAAAAGAAAATTTGCGTGATAATATGGATGGTATAGAACTTATATTAACAGATTTATCAGAAGAAGCTACTAAGTTAATAGCTCAAGAAAAAAGACCTAAAGGTTTAAAAGAAAATATTAAAATTGCTAGAGATGGTGGTAATGTTGCCAAAACAGCAAGAGGCGATTTAGAGCAAAAAGTTGGAAAATCAGTAGTAACTTCAGGCAATAAATTAAATTATCAATATATAGAAGATAATAAGCAAATAACTGATAAAAAAGATAGAGTTTCAAGTTAAACAAATAAGATAAAAAGTGTCTTCACGACATACATGCTAAATCAATATAAGTTATAATTTCTAATTATTATATTGTTTTTGTTAAATGTTATGTTTTAAAGCAAGAGGAAAAATTATTGAGATTCTGGACATTATATTTTTAATTTGATAAAATTAAATAGAAAAAGAGGCAAAAAAAATGAAGAAATTTTATATTACAACTCCAATATATTATCCAAGTGATAAATTTCATATTGGTCATTGTTATACAACAGTTATAGCTGATGCTATCGCACGTTATAAAAGATTATCTGGTTATGATGTTTTTTTTCAAACGGGAACAGATGAACATGGGGCTAAAATCGCTAATAAAGCTATGGGTGGAAATAAGAGTCCTAAAGAATATGTTGATGAAATTATTAAAGATGCTAAAGATTTATGGGAAAGCTTAGATATAACATATGATTTTTTTATTAGAACAACAGATGAAAGTCATAAAAAGAGTGTTCAAGAAATATTTACAACTCTTTATAATCAAGGTGATATTTATAAAGGAACTTATACTGGTTTATATTGTATTCCTTGTGAGTCTTTTTGGACAGAAAATCAACTTATCGAGGGAAAATGTCCCGATTGTAACCGAGAAGTTAAAATAGTCGAAGAAGAAGCTTATTTTTTTAAATTAAGTAAATATCAAAAAAAATTAGAAGATTTATATAAAAACAATCCTGATTTTATTTTGCCGATTTCACGTAAAAATGAAATGGTAAATAATTTTATAAAACCAGGTTTAGAGGATTTATGTGTTACTAGAACATCTGTTGATTGGGGAATCAAAGTTCCTTTTGATGAAAAACATACAATTTATGTTTGGATTGATGCTTTATCTAATTATATTACTTCGTTAGGATATCCTGATAAGAATAACGAAAAATTTTTAAAATACTGGCCGGCTGATTTACATTTAGTGGGAAAAGAAATTACCCGGTTTCATGTCATTATTTGGCCAATTTTGTTAATGGCTTTAGGTGAAGATATTCCTAAAAAAGTTTTTAGTCATGGCTGGTTAGTAATTAATAATAATAAAATATCTAAGTCTTTAGGAAATTATGAAGATCCCCGCATATATATTGAAAAATTCGGAGTAGATGCTATTAGGTATTATTTATTAAAAGAAGTTTCCTTAGGGGCTGATGGTAATTTTTCTATTGATGCTTTAATAGCTAGAACTAATGCCGATTTAGTTAATACATTAGGTAATTTAGTTACGCGTACGGTTTCTATGAGTCATAAATATTTTAGGGGTATTGTTAAAAATACTGAGGTATTATGTGATGTTGATCAAGATTTAATTAATTCAGCAAATAATTTAAAAGATAAAGTTGATGAAAAGATGCAAGATTTAAAAATAAATGAAGCACTTGATGCAATCATGGAACAAATACATAAAACGAATAAGTATGTTGATGATACTACTCCGTGGGTATTAGCAAAAGATGAAAATAATTTTGAAAGATTGAATACCATTTTATATAATTTACTAGAATCAATTCGCATAACTTCAATTTTATTAAAACCTTTTATTCCCAGTACTAGCGAAAAAATATTAAATGTTCTTAATACAAAGGAAACAGATTTTGATACTCTTACTTTTGGAAAATTAGAAAATAATCTTTTATTAAAAGAATCAGTTATTATATATAATCGTCTTGAGCTTAATAATGAATAATTATTTTATTGATACCCACGCGCATATTTATTCTCAGTATTATGAAGATATTGAAAATGTTATAAATAATGCTAAGCAGCAAAATATTAAATATATTATAAATTGTGGAAGTAATCATATTAATAATTTAGAAGTATTAGATATTTGTTGTAAATATGACAATGTATATGGTGCGCTTGGGATTCATCCTGATGCAGTAAAAAAATATACTTATCAAGATTTAGAATTTATTAAAAATAATATTGATAAAAAAGGAATAATTGCCATTGGCGAAATTGGTTTGGATTATCATTATGAAAAAGACACTAAATTACTTCAAATAGAATTATTTGAGTCTCTTTTAAGTATAGCTGTTCAATATAATTTACCGGTGATAATTCATTCTCGAGAAGCAACAGAAGATACAATAAAAACTTTAAAGAAATATTCAGTTAAAGGAATCATTCATTCTTTTTCTGGATCATTAGAAACTGCTCAGGAATTTATTAAGATGGGATATTTATTAGGAATTAATGGAGTGGTTACTTTTAAAAATTCAAAATTTAAAAATGTGCTAAAAAATATAGGACTTGAATATATTGTATTGGAAACGGATTCACCATATTTAACCCCTGAACCATTAAGGGGAAGAAAAAATGAACCGGCCAATGTAATGCATATTGCTAATTATGTAGCTGATTTATATGGAATAAGTTTACAAAATTTAGCAAAAATTACTAATGAAAATGTAAGGCGTATTTTTGACAAAGTATAATAAATATGTTAAAATTATGACATACATTTGAGGTGAAAATGTGATTAAAATTTTTAATAGATGTATAAAAGTAGGAATATTAATTATTGTAATTATAGTATTAAAATCCAGTTCTTCTTTCACAGAAAATAAGGTAGAAAACACTAACATTAATAAAACTGTGAATTTATCAACTATGGCAATGAGAATTATTGCCAATGAAGAAGAAAGATTATTTAATGCTATTGATTCATATAGCGGTGATTTAACCGGTTATGTGTATAATTGTCCACTTTGTACAGGAAGACTTGCTTGTATGAGTAATTTAGACTTAACAAGAGGTCGAACAACTTATTCTGATGAAGAATATGGCGAAATAAAAATCGTCGCATCATCTAAGAATTTAAGTTGTGGTTCAATAGTTAAATTTGATTCAAAAAGAGTTTCTGATAAACCAGTAATAGCCATTGTGTTAGATCGTGGTGTAAGAGGGAATTCATTAGATTTACTAGTAAAAGATTTAGACTATGCTTATGATGTTATCGGACGAAGTTTTATAACATATGAAGTTTTAAGGAGCGGGTTTTAACCCGTTTTTCTTTATGAGAGCAAAAAAACACTATGGTCAAAATTTTTTGAAGGATGATTTTGTTTTAGAAAGTATAACTAATGCTTTATCATCGACTCAAAAAGATTTAATTATTGAAATAGGACCAGGTAAAGGCGCGTTGACTCAAAAATTAAAAAAGAAAAATGCCAGGTTAATAGCTTATGAAATCGATACAGATTTAAGACCTTATTTAAATAAATTAGTTGATGATAATACTACTATAATTTATCAAGACATTTTAACTAGTAATATAAAAGAAGACATAAAAGAAATTAATTATGAAAATTTATATTTTGTTGGAAATCTTCCTTATTATATAACAACTCCAATTATTGAATATATTACGAATTTAAATCTTGATTTTAAATCATTAATTATAATGGTTCAAAAGGAAGTAGCTGATCGTTTTTTAGCTAATGAAAAGAGTAAAGAATATGGTTATTTTACCCTATATTTAAAATATTTTTATGATAGTGAGAAAATAACGGATGTTTCTAAGAACTCTTTTGAGCCAGTTCCTAAAGTTAATAGTTCGGTAATTAAATTAACTAAAAAAGAAAATAGAGTTCTTGAAGAAAAAAAATATTTTGATTTTTTAAAAAAATGTTTTAAAGAAAAGAGAAAAACTTTAAAAAACAATTTAAAAGATTATGACTTTGATGTAATAAAGAAAGTACTTCTTAAAAACAATTATAGTGAACTTGTTCGAGCTGAAGAAATAACTGAAGAAGTATTTATTGAAATATTTCAAACACTTAATATTTAAAGTTTAAAATTAAAATAATAGTTCAAAATATTATTAGGTGAATTTTTATATGAATGATTTTTATACAATAGGTCACTCTAATAGAGATATAAATATCTTTGTTGATATTTTAAAAAATAATAATATTCAGTTATTAGTTGACGTAAGAAGTTTACCAGGATCTAATAAGTTTCCTGAATATAATAAAGAAAAACTAGAAAAGACTTTAAAAAAGAATAATATTAATTATGTTCATTTAAGAAATTTAGGTGGATATCGAACTAAATCTACTATAGATAATATAAATTCTTATTGGAAAAATAATAGTTTTAAAAATTATGCTAATTATGCTTTTACTGATGAATTTCAAGATAGTTTACAAGAATTATTAAAATTAGGTAGAAAATATAAAACGGCCATTATGTGTGCCGAGGTTTTATGGTGGAGATGTCACCGAAGAATCATAACTGATTATTTAATTATTAATAACAAAAATGTATTACATATTTTTGATTTTAAAAAAATTGAGAAGGCTATTTTGAATAAAAATGCTAAGAAGCTTGAAAATAAAATTGATTATGTTATTTAAAAAGCAATTATGTTATAATTTATTAAGAATATATGAAAGAAGAGGCTAGTGTATGAGTTTTATTGAATTTAAAAAAGTTTCAAAAGAATATGGTAAAGAAATGAAGATTCTTGCACTTGATAAATGTTCTTTTACAATTCAAAAAAATGAATTTGTTATCATCTTAGGTCCTTCAGGAGCGGGGAAAACCACAATTTTAAATTTACTTGGAGGAATGGATACGCCTACTTCTGGAGAAATTATTGTTGATAATAAGAATATTAATGGATATAATAGGAAACAACTTACTTTATATCGAAGAAATAATATTGGTTTTGTTTTTCAAGCTTACAATTTAATTACAAACTTAACAGCCTTAGAAAATATTGAGCTAGCCAATCAAATAAGAAAAGATGCTTTAAAGCCTGAAATGATTTTAGAACAAGTTGGTTTAAAAGAGCGAATGGATAATTTTCCTTCACAGTTATCTGGCGGAGAACAACAAAGGGTAGCGATTGCACGAGCAATTGCTAAAAATGCTGATATCTTGCTATGTGATGAGCCCACTGGTGCACTTGATTCTAAAACTGGAAAAACTATTATAAAGCTATTACTAGATAATTGTAAGAAATATGGTACTACGACTATTATGATTACTCATAATTCAGCTCTTGCTAATATAGCTGATCGAATAATAAAAATTAAAAATGGAATGGTTAGTGAAATTATCGAAAATAAAAAACCACAAAGTATAAATAAGATTGAGTGGTGAGTGTGTTATGTTATATAAAAATACATTGACTAAAATTAAAAAAGGTTTTGGCAGATATGCTTCTTTATTAATTATTATTTTTGTTGGGATAGGATTTTTAGCTGGTATTACTGTATTTTGTACCAGCATGGAAAATACTGCTACTAAGTATTATGAAGAATCTAATTTAATGGATTTTAAAATTGTTAGTTCCGTAGGGCTATCAGATACTGATATCACTACTTTACAAAGTGTTGCTGGGATTGATAAGGTTATACCTAGTTATTCATTAGATTTTTTAGACGATAATAAATCATTAAGGGTTCATTCAATTAACGATGTTAACAAAGTTAAATTAACAGATGGTCAGATGCCTGAAAAAAATGGTGAATGTATTGCTGATAAGAATAAATATAAACTTGGAGATATTATTCACGTTACAAGTGATGCTCATGATGTGTTGATAACTAAAGAGTTTCTAGTTGTTGGTTTAATAGATTCTGTTTTATATACTTCAGATGATTATGGAAGTTCTACTATTGGAACAGGAAAACTTCATTCTTTTTTATTTATTAATGAATCTAATTTTATAATTGATAAATATACTGAAGTATATCTTAAAATAGATAAAAATTATAAAGCGTATACAGATGATTATAATAATTATAGTACTAAAATAAAAAAAGAACTTAATAATCTTCAAAGTAAAATGGAAGAAGATAAAGTTAATGAATTAAGAGAAGCGATAATTATTGAAGTTTTGAATACAAATCCTTCATTAAAGGATTATCCAGAAATGTTAGAGGAAACAATTAATAATATGGATATTCCTCTTGTTAAATACACTATTTTAGATCGTGGAATTGTTGAAGGTTACGATTCCTTAGAATTTGATTTATCTAAAGTAGAAATAGTTGCTAATACAATTCCTGCTTTATTTGTTTTAGTTGTAATATTAATGTCACTTAATACGATGAATAGAATGATTACTGAAGAAAGAAGTGAAATGGGTGTTTTAGCTTCTCTTGGTTATAGTAATAAAAGCATTCTTGGTACTTATTTATTTTATGTTTTATCAGCTACAACAATAGGAATAATTGGTGGTTATTATAGTGGTTGTGCAATAATTCCTAGAATTGTTTATAATGTATTTCCTTATACTTTGCCGCCTCTTAATATTGATTATAGTATAGTAAATTTATTAATCTATATTAGTGTCTCATTATTGGTAATGTTTTTAATAACTTTATATAGTTGTTTAAAAGAATTAAAAGAAAAGCCTGCAATTCTTTTAAGACCTATTCCTCCTAAAAGAGGAAAAAAAATATTTTTAGAAAAAATAAATTTTATTTGGAAGAGAACATCTTTTGTTTGGAAAATAACTTTAAGAAATATTTTTAGATACAAAAAAAGAGGTTTAATGACTGTAACGGGGATAGCTTGTTGCACAGCGTTATTATTAATTGGTTTTGGCCTTAAAGATAGTATTAATAATATAGGACAAAAACAATATGCTGAGATATTTAAGTATCACTCTACAGTTTATTTAAAAAATGAAACTAATCAATATTTTGATGAATTAAATGAAATGGATTTAATTAATCCACTTTTAATAAAACAAATGTCTTTTCAAGCTACTACTGATAATAAAGAAATAGATGTTTCATTAGTTGTTCCAAGTGAAGTTAATATTTTTAATGATTATCATGAATTAATAAAAGTTAAAAGCAAAATGAGAGTTAAATTAAATGAAGAAAATGTTATTATAACTTCTAAGATGGCTGAAGTTTTAAATCTTGAAGTAGGAAAATTCGTAAATGTTCAAGTAAATAATAAAGAATATAAAATAAAAGTAGATGCAATAGTTAATAATTATGTGATGAATTATTTATATATAAGTAAAAATAAATATAAAGAAATTTTTAATGAAGATATAAATTATAATTTAATTGTTACTGATTTTGAAGGTAATAAGGATGAGTTTGCAAATAAGATAACTGAAAGTAATTTTGCGACAAATGTAATTTTTTCTAAGGATTTAATTAATCAAGCAGATAATTTTATTAGTGGGTTAGACGGAGTAATATTGTTAATTATATTTATTGCATCAGTTTTAGCAATTATTGTATTATATAATTTAACGTCAATAAACATTAGTGAAAGAAATAGAGAAGTTTCAACTATTAAAGTTTTAGGTTTTACTGATTCAGAAACTAATAAATATATTTATCGAGAAACTTTTGTTTTAACATTCACAGGTATTCTTTTAGGTATTTTAATGGGGGTTCTTTTACATATGTATTTTATCCCAATTTTAGAAGGCGATAATATAAGTTTTTCAAAACATATTAATTGGTATAGTTATATTTATACGACTTTAATCATGATTACTTTTACTTTGATTATGCAAGTAGTGACATATTTTAAATTAAAAAGAATAAATATGGTTGAATCTTTAAAATCTATTGAATAAATTCGGGGCATATTAAGGCATTTATCATAAATTATTTTAGGTGATGTCTTTATGGATATTAAAAAAGGTGATATAGTAACCCGCAAAAGTTATGATCATGATACATATTTTAAAGTGATTAATTTTAAAAATGGTATTTATTACTTAAAAGGCGTTGAAGTTCGTCTTTACGCAAATAGTGATGGTGATGATTTAAAGGTAATAGATAATTTTGAAATACCATCTTTTGAAAATCAAAAAGAACCATCAGAGGATAGAAGTGATTTTTTCTATTTGCCTGCTAAGATACTTCATATTGATGGTGATAGTGAGTACTTAGATCGTTGCTTGAAGTTTTATAAAAAAGTTGGTGTTTTTGCTATTGGGAAAAAAATAAGTGAAGCTAATATTTATGAACAAATTCGTGATTTGCTTGAAGAATATAAACCAGACATAGTCATTATTACTGGGCATGATGCATATTATAGGAAAAAGGGAGACGCTAAAGATATTAAAAATTATAGAAATTCCGCTAATTTTATTAAGGCAGTTAAGGCTGCTCGAAAATACGAAAAAAGTCATGATAAATTAATTATTATTGCTGGAGCGTGTCAAAGCTTTTATGAAGAATTAATAAAAGCTGGTGCTAATTTTGCTTCTAGTCCAAAAAGAGTAAATATTCATTCTCTTGATCCTGCCATTATAGCTTCAACAATTGCTTTAACTGAAAAAAATAAAGAAATTGATGTTATTGATTTATTAAAAAAAACAAAATACGGTAAAGAAGGAATGGGGGGAATTATTACAAACGGACTAATGTATGTTGGTTTCCCTAGATAGGAGATATAATGAATTTAGATAATTTAAAAAATGAAATTAAAAATGCAATAGGTCAGGATGTTCAAATAGTAGTGTACGGTATGCGCAATAAGACCAGCACTTATGTTGGTAAGTTGAAAAAGTCCTATCCAAATATATTTTCAATTATAACAAATCAAGGAGAAAAATGCTTTTCTTATGCTGATGTTTGCACGGGAGATGTTAAAATAAAATACTTAAATTAAAAATGCTTGCTAAATGTGAAAAGATAGATTAAAATGGAATTAGGTTAAAAAAACTGTGAAGGAGTGGAAGGTATGGAAATTACATCAGTTAGGGTTTTTAAATCTGAAAGAGAAGGATCACGCGTAAAAGGTTATGCAACAGTTACCATCGATGATTGTTTAATGATTCATAATATTCGTATTATTGAAGGTGAAGATAAAATGATTATCGCTATGCCAAGTCGCAAAATTAATAGTGAAAGATATGAAGATGTGGTCCATCCTTTAAATTCAGAAACAAGAAACTTATTTGTAGATAAAATATTAGAAGAATACAATAAAGAAGAAAATTAAATAGTTTAGCTTAAAAAATAGTACATGAGAAATCATGTGCTTTTTAAATTCAATAAATATAAAGTTAATTTTTGACATTTAAATTTATGTCTAAAAATCTAGCGTATTTCATAGATTTTATATGAAAGGATAAATATTATGAATGAAAAAATAAGTACTAATAATCACGAAGTAAAGGTTTTAGATCGGACATTTATCTCATTAACAGGAATTAATAAAATTATGAGTTTTAATGATGAAGAGTTTTTGTTAGAATCTATCATGGGGAATATTCATATTAAAGGTATTAATCTAGAAATTATTAAAATGGATACGATGGATGGAAATGTAAAAATAAAAGGGACTTTGTCTAGCTTAATTTATTTAGAAAATAAAACAAAAAATAAAGAAGAAAGTATTATGGCAAAGTTATTTAAATAATGGAATTAAATTTGCAGATAATATGTTTAATTTTTTCTTTTTTGTATGGTATGGCTTATTATTTTAGCTCACTTTTTAATAAATATATTATTGAAAAAACGAAAAATATATATAAAGTGATAATAACATTTATTTTTGTTTTAAATTTAGTAATTATTTATTTAATTGTTTTATATAAAATTAACAATGGTATTTTTCATGTTTATTTTTTATTATTTTTTCTTCTTGGATTTTTTATAAGTGTAAAAATTCGTCAACCAATCGTCCATTTTTTTAAAAAACTTGCTAAAAAAAATTTTTAAAGTTATAATTTTGCTAGGAGAATAATTTATGAAAGCAAGCAAAAAAGAAAAAAAAAGATTATTTATTATATCTATTTTAATTATTATGTTAATAACTTTGCTTATTTCATCTACTTATAAAGACTGGCAAAAAATATTTGTTAATAACAGCAAAACTATTGTTTTAAAAACTAAATATGAAGAATTGATTGAGGCAGAAAAATCTTTAAAAAGTGAAGCAACAAAATTAAAGGATCCTGATTATGTTGCTCGATATGCCAAAGAAAAATATTTATATTCAGCAAACAATGAAATTATAATAAGAATAGATTAAGTTCTATTCTTATTTATTATTTTATCTATTAAACCATATTTTAAAGCATCATTAGCGTCTAAAAAGTTATCGCGATCAGTATCTTTTTCAATTTCTTTTAAACTTCTACCTGTTTTTTCACTTAAAATTTTATTCAAGTTTTTTCTTATTTTAATTATTCTTTCGGCGGCAATTTTTAAATCACTAGCTTGACCAGAGGCTCCTCCTAAAGGTTGGTGAATCATAATTTCGGTATTTTTTAAAGCACATCTTTTACCTTTAGTTCCGCTAGCTAATAAAAATGCTGCCATGCTAGCGCATATCCCAAGTCCAATTGTTTGAACATCAGATTCAATATATTCAATTGTATCATGAATGGCAAAGCCGGCTGTAACAGAGCCACCAGGGCTATTAATATATAAGAAGATGTCTTCTTTTTTTATTGAATCTAAATATAGTAATTGACTAATAACTAAATTACTGACTGAATCGTTAATTTCTCCATATAAAAATATAACTCGATCTTTTAATAATCTAGAATATAAATCAAAAGCATATTCTCTATTGGAATTTTTTTCTATTACTGTTGGAATTATGTTCATTTTAATATCTCCTATAAATATAATAGTAAATAAATTGAATTATTATTCAAAAAAGCATCATTTTTTAAAAAACTATTGGATAGATATTTTAATAATTTGTCATTGTTACGCAACCTGTTAAAGTAAAATCAAAAAATATAATTAAGTTTTTAATTAAATTAATATAATTTAATTATGTAAAACATCTAATCATCTATTTAACAAAAAAGATTGATATGCTATAATTAATTATAATAAAGGGGAAATAAAATGAATTTAATTAAAATAACTCTTAATAGTGGTGAAACGAAGGAAGTAAAAAAAGGTCTTACTTATTATGAAATAAGTAAAATTTTTGGTTTTAAAGAGGCTTTAGCCATTAAAGCTAAAAATGATATTATATCTTTAACAGAAATTGCTAACGAAGATATAACCCTTTCATTTATTGATGTTACTGATTTATATGGAGGCGATATTTATAAATCTGGCTTAAAATTAGTTTTTCAAGTCGCATTAAAAAGAGCTTTTCCTGAGGCGGAAGTTTATTATGAACACAGTGTTCCCCGGGGAATGTTGGCAGAGATAAATTATAATAAGTCATTAACTCAAGATGATATTTTTAAAATAAAATCAATAATGGCTCAAATTATTATCGAGGATACTTTAATAAAGAAATTTAATGTTCGTAAAAAAGAAGCAATAGCTTTTTATAATAAAAATAAGGAATTTGAAAAAGCGGATAATATAAGTAATATATCTGATAAAGTTATAACGCTTTATGAATTAGATGGAACATATAATTATTTTTACAGCGATATGCCTTATTCAACGGGTGTGATGTCTCAATATGATATAGTTTATTTAGGGAAAAATAAATTAGTTTTTTTAATTCCTAATGGTAAAACAAATGGTAAAGTACCAGAATATGTTCATTATGATAATATAATTAACTCATTTTTAGAAAGTAAAAGTTGGCTTGCTTTGTTAAATATGCCTTATGTTACAAATTTAAATTTAACAGTCGGTAATGGTAAAATAAAAAAATTTATTAATTCTAGTGAAATAATGTTTAATCAAAATATTTCTAAAGTAGTTGAGGAAATAACGCTGAATAAAAATATTAAATTTGTTATGATTGCCGGACCTTCTTCTAGTGGTAAAACAACTACAACCAAAAGATTGGTAGATTATTTAAGCACCAAAGGCTATGATCCAATAGCTATTTCTACTGATGATTATTTTTTAAATCGAAATGAAATGGTTAAAAAAGAAAATGGCGAATATGATTTCGAATGCTTAGAGGCAATTGATTTAAATTATTTTAATCAAGATTTAAAAAAGCTTTTAAGTGGCGAGGTTATTAATTTGCCTCAATACAACTTTATAACAGGCAAAAAGCAAATGACTACTAAAAGCATAAAATTAAAAGAAAAAAGCATAATACTAATTGAGGGATTACATTCTTTAAATGATAATTTAATTTTTGATGTAGATAATAAAGAAAAGTATAAAATCTATTTAAGTCCTTTTATTCCGTTAAGCGTGGATCGCCATAATTATATTTCGACAATTGATTTAAGATTATTAAGAAGAATTGTTCGGGATAATCGAACAAGAGGTTATGGAGTGGCAACGACAATTCATAATTGGCAAACAGTAAGAAAAGGAGAAGAAAAAAATATTTTTCCGTTTATTCATCAAGCCGATACTATTATTAATACAGCTTTAGCATATGAAGTAGGCGTTTTAAAAATATATATTGAACCATTATTATTAACTGTAGGAATAGACTCGGCATATTTTATGGAAGCCAGAAGATTATTAAGCTTTTTAAAACAATTTTTTCCAATCCCCGGAGAATTTGTTAATAAAGATTCAATATTAAGAGAATTTATAGGAGGAAATGATGATTAGAGTAGCAATAAATGGTTTTGGGAGAATAGGTAGATTAGCTTTTAGGGAAATGATTACTAGTAAATATTTTGATATTATAGCGGTTAATTCGCCTTCAGATGCAGAAGAAATGGCTTATTTAGTTAAATATGATTCAGTATATAAAACTTTTCATGAAGATGAAATATCTTTTGAAGATAATGATATTATAATTAAAGGCACTAAAAGAATTAAAACTTTTTCGCATTTAAATCCGGAAGACATTCCGTGGAAAGATTTAAATATTGATTTAGTTTTAGAGTGTAGCGGTAAATTTACTTCAACAATTGATATGATGAAGCATATTAATGCGGGGGCAAAAAAGGTTTTATTATCCGCTCCTGGAAAAGATGAAATGAAAACAGTAGTATATGGAGTAAATGAAGATATTTTAAATGAAGGTGATATAATTGTCTCAGCCTCATCGTGTACAACAAATTGCTTAGCACCTGTTTTAAAAATAATTAATGATAATATTGGAATTAATAAAGCTTTAATAACGACTATTCACGCTTATACTTCCGATCAAAATTTATTAGATGGAAATCATTATAAAGGAATTAATTCAAGAAGAGGCAGATCGGCTGTTGAAAATATTGTTCCTGCCACTACAGGCGCAGCTAAATCTATTGGTTTGATCATTCCTGATTTATTAGGAAAAATTGATGGTAATTCATTAAGGGTACCAGTTTCTTGCGGTTCAATAATTGATGTAACCATTGATCCTAAAAAAAATACTAGCAAAGAGGAAATAAATGAGATATTTAAAAATAATGAAAATGAAGCAATTAAAATTATTTATGAACCAATTGTTTCAAGTGACATTATTGGTAAAAAAGTAGGGGCAATGGTGGATGGTTTATCTACAGAGGTATTAGAGGTAGACAATAAACAATTAATTAAAGTGTTAGCCTGGTATGATAACGAATTAGGATATACTTCTCAAATGCTGAGGGTTGCCCAAAATATGTTTGATAAACAAAATTAGTTCATAATGAACTATTTTTTTAATAGCAGTGTCAACAATCTGTAAATTTATTTTTTTAAAATTGAAAATGATTAATTTATTTTGTTATAATAAGTAGAGGAAAAAATATGAAAACAATTAGAGAAATCGATTTAAAGAACAAAAGAGTTATATTAAGATGTGATTATAATGTGCCCGTTAGCAATGGGAATATTTCTGATGATTTAAGAATTATTAAAAGTTTAGAAACAATTAATTATTTATTAATAAACAATTGTAAAATTGTAATATTAAGTCATTTAGGACGGGTAAAAAACGAAAACGATAAAAAAGAAAATAGTTTAAAGATTGTTGCTCAATATTTAAGTAAGTTAATTAATCGAAAAATTATATTTTTAGATAACTGTTATGGTAATGAAGTAAAAAAAATAGTGGATAATGCTAACTTAGGGGAAATAATCTTATTGGAAAATACTAGATTTATGGATTTATATGGTAATCTGGAAAGCCAAAATAATAAAACATTAAGTAAATTTTGGGCTTCATTAGGAGATATTTATATAAATGATGCTTTTGGGGTAACTCATCGAATGCATGCAAGCACAGCAGGAATAAGTAATTATTTACCTAGTGGGATTGGTTTATTAGTTGAACAAGAACTAAATAATTTAGAGCCTTTAATTAATATTTCCCAAAGACCTTTTACAATCTTTATGGGTGGAGCTAAAGTTGAAGAAAAACTATCTTTAATTAAAAAATTATTACCAAAATGTGATTTTTTAATCTTAGGAGGAGGAATTTTAAATTCATTTTTGAAGGCTAAAGGCGAAGAAATTTATGATTCACTTGCGACTAATGATGAAAATATATTAAAAGAATTACAAATTTTATTAAAGGAATATGAAACAAAAATAATTATGGCTCAAAGTTTTGTGATGGAAAATAATAAAATTTTAGATATTAATCCCGATACTTATGAAAAAAATATATATGAAAGTAAATTAATTTTTGTTAATGGCACACCGGGAAAATTTGAAAATGAAAAATTTAGCGAAGGGACTAAAAAACTTTTTAAAATGTTGAAAGATAGTCCAGCTCATGTCATTATTGGGGGTGGTGACACCGCCAATGCAGTTTCGCTATTTGGTTATGAAAAGTCATTTGATTTTATTTCCAGCGGAGGCGGTGCGACCTTAGAATATATCGCTAATGGTAAGATAAATGCTTTAGAGAAAGTTTCTAAATGAAAATTTTAGCAATTAATCTTAAAGATAAATTGAAAGATAATATTGAAGCTAATGAATATGCTCAAAATTTAGCATCATTAAAATTAAATAATATAATTATCTTTCCAAAAGAAAATCACTTAAAATATTTTAATTCACCTAATTATTTCTTAGGTATTCAAGATATTGACTTAACTAACCCTAATGTTATTAAAAATAATTATGTTAATTACGCTATTTGTGGTCATTTTGATAAACGTAAATTAGGTGATACAAGTGAAGTAATCATAAATAAAATAAAATTAGCGGAAAAAAATAATTTAAAAGTTATATTTTGTGTCGGTGAAATATTAGAAGAACGATTAGCTAAAAAAACTTATCAAGTAATTGAAAGACAAATAGCTGATGTTTTAAATTATACAAAAAACATTGATAATATAATTATTGCTTATGAACCTGTTTGGTCTATTGGTTCCAATAAATATCCCAACAATGATGAAATAACCGAAATAGTTAGTTTAATAAAAAAATTAGTGGATAGTTATTATGGTTTTAACGTTAAAGTAATATATGGAGGAAGTGTTAATTTAGAAAATATTAATGAATTAAATAAAATAAAAATTTTAGACGGATATATAATTTCTTCGACTGCTCTTGATCCATTAAATTTAAAAAAATTAGTAGAAAAATTTAATAATAACTAATGTTATTTAATTTATTTTCATAATTCGACATTTGTTTACACAACTTTACAAAAACTAGCAAATACTTTACTAGTTTTTTGTCACTTTATAAATTATAATGAATTTGCAAGCAGTAAGAAAGGGTTTAAAAATGGAAAATGTCAATCTTGTTATTGTCGATAACAACTTAGCAGTATCGAGCAGTATTAAGAAGTACTTGGAAGTTAAAAACGAAGTAAATGTTGTAGCTTGTATTAAAGATGGCGAAGAAGCCTTGGAATATTTAGTTAATCATCAAAAAGATTATGATGTAATTATACTTGATTTGGTTCTTCCTAAAATTGACGGTATTAGTTTACTGGAAAATATTAAAAGAAAGGATATAAATAAAAAAATAATTGTTTTATCAGGTTATAAAAATGATAATGTATCGCAAAAATTATCTAATTTAAACGTTGATTATTACATGATAAAACCATTTAGTTTAGAATCTTTATGGGAACGTTTAAAAGATTTATATAAGTTTGATTATTTTGAATCAAACAAACAAATTAATATTGAAATTGAAATTAGTGATTTATTACATAATTTAGGAATTCCTTCTCATGTAAGGGGTTATCAATATATTAGAGATGGAATACTTTATTTATATAAGAAGAATGGATACGTTAGTTATATAACTAAAGAAATCTACCCTGAAATTGCTGAAAAATATGATACAACTTCATCAAGGGTTGAAAGAGCAATTAGACACGCAATTGAAATAAGTTGGGATAGGGGAGATTTAAATTTAATGGAAAATTTATTTGGCCACAGTATTGATTATGAAAGATCTAAGCCAACAAATTCAGAGTACATTAATACAATAGCTGACCGAATAAAATTAAATAATAGATTAACTGTTTAAAGTATAAGTGAATTTATACTTTTCTTTTATGGTAAAAATAAGTTAATTGTGTTAAAATTTTGTTAATAAGTTTTTCAGAAGAATTAAAAATCATAAAGAAAGGTTTTGATTGAATGAAAAAGATTTTAACAATTATACTTGATGGTTTTGGTATGCGCGAAGAAGAAGTTGGAAATGCGATAAAAGCAGCTAAAATGCCAAATTTTGAAAAACTATGGAAAGAATATCCACATTCTTTACTGGAAGCATCTGAAGAATATGTAGGTCTTAATAAAGGACAGTTTGGCAATAGTGAAGTTGGGCATATGACTATTGGTGCTGGAAGGTTGGTTAAGCAAAACGAGATATTAGTTAATGAGTTTTTAGAAAAAGAATACCTTGAAAACGAAATTTTAAATGAGTTATTAAAAGAACAAGAAAAACACATTCATATCATGGGTTTGTGTAGTGCGGGAAATGTGCATTCAGGTATCGATGATTTTTTAAAATTATTTGAAATTCTTTATGAAAATAAATTTAAAAATATTCATTTTCATTTAATAACAGATGGGCGAGACACTAGCGTTAAAGCTTCTTTAAAATATATTTCAATGATTGAAGAAAAAATTAAAGAATATAAAATTGGGGACATTACTTCAATCTGCGGTCGATATTATGCAATGGATCGGGATGAAAATTACGAAAGAACTAAACAATACTATGATTTAATTGTTAAAGGAATTGGGATAAGTTCTACGAATCTCAAAATTTCTTTACAAAATTTTTATGATAAAAATATTACTGATGAATTTATTAAACCAGTTATAATTAATTCAGAAAATAAAATTAAAGATAATGATATTATAATTTGGATGAATTATAGAGCAGATCGTTCTAAACAAATTTTAAGTGCTTTATTAATGGATAATTTTAATAAATTCAGTACTAAAATAATGCCGAATTTAAAAATATATTCTTTTTTTCCAATTGATAAAAAAATTAAAACAATTAATTTTTTAGAATCTCCCGATGTAGAAAATCCTTTAGGGTTATATTTATCATTTTTAGATTTAACACAGGCGCGAATAGCCGAAAGTGAAAAGTTTCCTCATGTTACTTATTTTTTTGATGGGGGATATGCTGGTAAAATTGAAAAATGCGACAAATTTGAAATACTCTCGCCAGATGTGGCTACTTATGATTTACAACCGGAAATGAGTGCTGTTCCGGTTACGCAAAAAGTATGTAAAGCGATGGAACATGATTATGATTTTATTTTATTAAATTTTGCTAATCCTGATATGGTAGGTCACACAGGTAATTTTGAAGCTGCGATAAAAGCTTGTATGGCAGTTGATGTTTGTTTAGGTAAAATTTTAGAAATAGCAGAAGATAATTTTTATAAAGTAATTATTTTAGCAGATCATGGAAATGTAGATATTATGTATGATGAAAATAAAAATATTTGTACAACTCATACAACATCTCCAGTACCTTTTATAATTAAGGATAAAAAAATTATATTAAAAGAAAAAGGGGATTTAACCATGGTAGCTCCTACAATATTAACTTATATGGATATTGCCTTACCCAAAGAAATGCAAAATACAGAATTATTATTTGCGGAAGAATAATTTTAAGATAGATCCATGTTTTCCTCTTTGCTTAAATAATCTTGGAAGCGTTTAAAATTATGGTCGTTGTATTGTCTTATAGCGGCTCTTTTTTTATTCCCATTATTATCAACTAAATTTTAATAATATAGTATTTTCTTGTTCATTCATTCTTAAATTTATATTCATCATTTAAGTCATCTCAGTGACATATTATATAATATATTTGAGACATAATCCAAAGATACTACGTAAGACATTATCACAAGTTAGTTACATTTAAGTAATTTAGAGTAGATTTTACTTGAAATAGGCATATATTTATGTTAAAATTATTTTTGTATGACTGGCGATGATGTGCGAGGTTGCTGATACACTAGGATAGGTTGTTAGGTATTCATGAGTGTATTGGGTAATTCGTCCTGATGCAAGTCTATACTAGATATAGGCGAAAGGAGGACATGAAAAATGTCAAAAGAAAAAGTTAGAATAATTTTAAAGGCTTATGATCACCGTTTATTAGATTTAGCGGCTGGAAAAATTATGGAAACAGTTAAAAGAATGGGTGGTGTAGTTTCTGGCCCAGTGCCGCTTCCGACTGAAATTGAAAAAATTACAGTTTTAAGAGCCGTGCATAAATATAAAGATGCAAGAGAACAATTCGAAAAAAGAACGCATAAGAGATTAATTGATATTAAAAATCCAAATAAAGAAACTGTTGAAGCACTGACTCACTTAGATTTACCAAGTGGTGTTGATATCAATATTAAATTATAAGGAAAAGGAAGGAAAGATTAAAATGAAAGGAATCTTAGGATGCAAAG
>CAYOJY010000011.1:0-4727 GCA_964404455.1 uncultured Muribaculaceae bacterium
GTGGGGACTCTTATCTGCACATTAGTGGGTATTCTTATATTAACATTTATAGGGCGGGAGGATGGTTTAATAAAAAAGGTTTAGCTTCTTTAACAACTGATTATTTCCCACTTAGATATATGCCTCCAAATGGATTATATAGAAATGATCTGGGTTACTTAGGTACAGGAGGAATGTTATTGGAAAAAAAAACATTTGAGGAAATAAATGGTTTCGATGTAAATTATGATCCCACAGGTTATGAAGATACAGATATATCATTAAAAATCAGGAATAGTGGTAAAGAAATTGTTTATTGTCCTTACTTAGGAATAAAACATTTACCGCATCAAACAACAAAAAGTGGTACAGAAGCTTATAAAAAATTGATTAAAAAAAATAGTGAATATTTTGTTGGAAAGTGGAAGAAAAAAAATTCGGAATTATTAAAGTATATTAAATAAGAAAGAGGTAAATTATGAAAAAAGATATTTTTAAGGATAAAATTTTATTAATTACAGGAGGAACTGGCTCATTTGGTAATAAAGTGTTAGAAAACTTTTTAAATACGAATATTAAAGAAATTAGAGTTTTTTCACGAGATGAAAAAAAACAAGATGATATGAGGAAAAAATATAATAATGAAAAAATAAAATTTTATATTGGTGATGTTAGAGATTATAATTCTATTGACGTAGCTATGGGAGGCGTAGATTATGTATTCCATGCTGCCGCCCTAAAGCAAGTTCCGTCATGTGAATTTTTCCCTATGGAAGCGGTAAAAACCAATATAATTGGATCTAATAATGTTTTGGACTCAGCAATAAAAAATAAAGTAAAAAAAGTAATATGTTTGAGTACTGATAAAGCCGCTTATCCTATTAATGCGATGGGAATGAGTAAAGCTTTAATGGAAAAAAATGCAATTTCAAAAGCAAGAGTTCTTGGTGATAATGCAGATACAACTATATGCTTAACTAGATATGGTAATGTAATGGGTTCAAGGGGTTCAGTTATACCTTTATTTTATCAATTAGTTAAAGAAAAAAAGCCTCTAACCGTTACTGATCCTTCAATGACAAGATATATGATGACGCTTCAAGATGCGGTTGAATTAGTTATGTATGCATTTGAACATGGTAAACAAGGTGATTTATTTGTTCAAAAATCTCCTGGAGCTACGATAAAAACCTTATGCGAGGCTGTAAAAAAGTATAAAAAATCCCAAGCAGATATTAAAATAATTGGAACTAGACATGGTGAAAAACATTATGAAGTTTTAGTGACTAGTGAAGAAATGTCAAAAGCTGAAGAATTAGAAAATTATTTTAGAATTCCAATGGATAATAGAAATTTGAATTATAATAATTTTTATAAAAAAGGTGACGGTGAAATAAAAAAATATGAATCGTATAATTCCGATAATACAGTGCGATTAAATGTTGATGAAATGATTGCATTATTAGAAAAAATGGGAGAAGTTGAATGAAAATTTTGATTTTAGGATCGACGGGAATGTTGGGCCATGTTGTTGAAGAACACTTTTTAAAAAGTGGTTACAATGTATATTCTACATCTAGAGAAAAAGGTGAGCAATATTATTTTGAAGCTACTGATAATATGTTTGACATTGAAAAAATAATTAAAGAAATAAAACCAGAGGTTATTATTAATTGTATAGGAATTTTAAATGAAGTCGCTGAAAATAATAAATCATTGGCAATATTAATTAATAGTTATCTTCCACATTATTTAGACGAATTATCTGAGAAATACGGTTATAAACTTATTCACATAAGTACAGATTGCGTTTTTTCAGGAGAAAAAGGCGAGTATTATGAAGATAGCTTTAAAGACGCAACATCTTTTTATGGTCAATCAAAGGGATTAGGCGAAATAAACAACGATAAAAATATAACGTTAAGAACTTCAATAATAGGCCCGGATATAAACCCTAATGGAATAGGATTGTTTCAATGGTTTATGAATCAAAATGAGGCAGTTGGAGGTTTTACTAAGGTTTATTGGACTGGGGTTACCACCATTCAATTAGCTAAAAATATTGAAGAAGCGATTAACAATAAATTAGTTGGTTTATATCATGTTGTAAATGGTGAAAAAATCACTAAATATGACTTATTATATTTATTTAAAAAATATTTTGATAAAGATATAATTATTAATGAAAACGATAGTTATGTTAGTGATAAAAGTTTAATTTCAACAAAAGATTATAAATTTGATGTTCCTAGATATGAACAAATGATTAAAGAAATGTATGATTGGATTAATGAAAAAGAAATGTTATATAAAAATTCAATGAACATTAGGAGGTCAAGCAAATGAAAGTGATGACAATTGTTGGTACTAGACCAGAAATAATAAAATTATCATGCGTAATAAAAGAATTAGATAAATATACTGATCATATTTTAGTACACACTGGTCAAAATTATGACTATGAATTAAATGAAATATTTTTCAATGAATTAAAAATTAGAAAGCCTGATATTTACATGGAAGCTGCGGGTAAAACTGCTGCAGTTACTATTGGAAATGTAATAAGTAAATCAGATGAGTTAATAAAAGAATATAAACCAGATGCAATATTGTTATATGGGGATACAAATTCTTGTTTAGCGGTTATATCTGCCAAGAGGAATAAAATTCCTGTTTTTCATATGGAGGCGGGTAATCGTTGCTTTGATGAAAGAGTACCAGAAGAAATAAACAGAAAAATAATTGATCACTTAAGTGATATCAATTTAACAATTACCGAGCACGCTCGCAGATATTTATTACAAGAAGGCTTAAAACCTGAAACAGTAATAAAAATTGGTTCTAGTATGAAAGAAGTTTTAAAGGAGCATGAAAATGAAATTAAAAATAGTAATATTTTAAATCAATTAAATTTAGAGCCTCAAAATTATTTTGTTTTAAGTGCTCATCGTGAAGAAAATATTGATAATGATGAAAATTTTGAAAATTTAATTAATTCAATAAATAAAATAGCTGAAAAATATCAAAAGCCAATTATTTTCTCAGCTCATCCTCGTACTAGAAAAAAAATTGAAGAAAAAAATTATAAATTTAATAAGTTAGTAAAATATATGAAACCTTTGGGTTTTATTCACTACATTAAATTACAACAAGAATCATTTTGCGTTATTTCTGATAGTGGTACTATTACTGAAGAATCATCTTTATTGGGATTTCCTGCTATAACGATTAGACAAGCACATGAAAGACCAGAAGGAATGGATGAAGGAACATTAATAATGAGTGGATTGAAAGCGGATAATATTCTTAATTCAATTAATATTGTTACCAGTTTAGTAAATAAATCTAACATTGTAACTGATTATGATGTAAATTTTCTGGCTCAAAAAGTTGTAAAGATTATTTTAAGCTATACGGAATATGTTAATAGAACAGTATGGAGGAAATATTAAATGGATTTTAGAGAATATGTAAGAAAAATTTTACCAAAAGATAGTCGGATTCTTGAAGTTGGACCTTTAAATCGTCCTGTTATATTAAAGCCAGATTTTAAAAATATATTTTATGCAGATATAAGAAATAATGATGAAATAAAAAAACTATATACATCTAATCAATATTTAGAAGAGACTAATATAGAGGTTAATATTGATTCAATAGTTGATATTGATTATATTATAAATGAATCATACACTAAAACCTTTAAAAATAAAGCAAAATTTGATTATATAATTTTATCTCATGTTATAGAACATATGCCTGATATTATTCATTTTTTTCAAGATATAAAAAATATTATCAAACCAAATGGTAAATTAATAATTATATATCCTGATAAAAGATATTGTTTTGATCATTTTAGAGTAGAAACTTCTTTTAGAGATGCATATGAGATATATATTAATGATAATAAGAGTAATCCAAAAATGGTTTTTGATTTTATATTTAATGTTGTACCAGAAAATGATGCAGTTTACTTTTGGAATGGAATAAATTTAAAAGAAAAAGAAAACAAAAATAAATTTTTAAATGCTAAAAAAAGTTACGAAGATACTAAAATAGGAAAGGAAAATGATGATATTCATTACTGGCCTTTTTCTGATTATGCTTTTATAAAATTTTTAAATGACTTATTTATTTCTAAATTACTTGATTTTGAATTAAATGAATTTTATGAAACTAATAAAAACACTCAAGAATTTATGGTTATTTTAGAAAAAAAAGATAATTCTGAAATTAATAATAAATTAAATATAAAAATTATGGAAGAGTTAAACATAAATTATATTTTGAAAAATTTAAATGAAAAAATTACTTCAATAAATAAAATATGCGAAGAAAAAGATGAAGAAATTAATAAAATAAATAAAGCAAATCATGATAAAATACAAATAGTAACTAACGAAATAAAATGTCTAAATGAAAAAATTGAAAATATTTATAATAGCACATCATGGAAAATTACATACCCTTTAAGGTTTATAAAAAATATTATAAGTAAAATTTTTAGTAAAGGAAAGTGAAGTATATGTCTAAATTTAATCCAAAAGTAAGTATTATAATACCGGTTTATAATGGAGCAAATTATTTAAAAGAAGCAATAGATAGTGCATTAAACCAAACTTATTCAAATATAGAAATAATTGTTGTAAATGATGGAAGTAAAGATAACTCCCAAAAAATAATAGATAAATATGTTTCTAAATATCCAACTAAAATAAAATCTTATATTAAAGAAAATGGTGGAC